>WQYX01000046.1 GCA_009781005.1 Polyangiaceae bacterium
ACGTAACGCAGACCCGGGCTGGCTCGTACTCGCTCGAGGTCTCGAAAAGCTCGAGATGCTCACTGCGGGTTGGCGTTTCCGAAAAGCAAGCGAAAGATCCGATCGATGATGAGGGCAGGCCCCCGTGCCTGCCCCGCGTCGAATGCGTTTTGTCGGTTGTAGGGGCAGGCCCCCGTGCCTGCCCCGCGTCGTGCACTAAACGCGAGTGAAAGGGCGCTTGCCGGAGAACACCGCGCCGGCACCGAGCTCGAAGTCGATACGCAATAGTTGATTGTACTTCGCCACACGATCCGATCGTGAAAGGCTACCTGTCTTGATTTGCCCCGCATTGGTCGCAACCGCAAGATCGGCAATGAACGTGTCTTCGGTCTCACCTGAGCGGTGGCTAATGATGCTGCGGTAGCCGGCTTCGGTTGCCATGCGGATCGCGTCGAACGTCTCGGTCAGCGAGCCAATCTGATTTAGCTTGATGAGAATCGCATTCGCGTAACCGCCGTCGATGCCGCGCTTGAGGCGCTCCACGTTCGTGACGAAGAGATCGTCACCCACGAGCTGCACCTTCTTGCCAAGCTTGTCCGTCAGAAGTTTCCAGGTATCCCAATCGTCCTCGGCGCAACCATCTTCGATGGAAACAATAGGATACGTCTGGCAAAGCTTTTCATAGGTCGCAACGAGCTCGGCACTCGTGATTTCTTTCTTATCGAACTTGTACTTTGCAGATTTCTTATCGTAAAACTCACTTGCAGCGCAATCGAGGGCAAGAAAGACGTCCTTACCAGCCTTGTAACCCGCATCCTCGATGGCCTTGACGAGCGTGGAAACAGCCTCTTCGTTCGATCCGAGGCGCGGAGCGAATCCGCCTTCGTCGCCAACCGCCGTCGTAAGGCCCTTCTCCTTCAGATTCTTCTTCAGAGTTGCGAAGATCTCCGCACCGGCGCGGAGCGCGTCCGGGTACGACGCAACGCCCGCCGGGACAATCATGAATTCCTGAATCTCGAGGCCGTTGTCGGCGTGGGCGCCACCGTTGATGACATTCATCAATGGCGTTGGCAGAACGCGTGCATTGGCGCCACCGAGATAGCGGAAAAGCGGAATGCCAATCACGTCCGCGGCTGCGCGCGCGACCGCCATGGACACACCGAGAATTGCATTCGCGCCAAGTTTGGATTTGTTTGGCGTGCCATCGGCCTTGCAGAGCAGCCGATCGACTTCGGCCTGATCGAACGCGTCGGTGCCGATGATGCTCGGACCGAGCGTGCGATTCACGTTGTCGACCGCTTTCTGCACGCCCTTCCCTTGGAAGCGCTTCTTGTCCCCGTCGCGTAGCTCGATGGCCTCGTGTTCGCCCGTGGAGGCGCCGCTCGGAACGGCCGCGCGGCCATGGCCGCTCGTGGTCTGGACCTCGACTTCGACGGTCGGATTTCCACGTGAATCAAGAATTTCCCTGGCGACGACAGCGGTGATCTCGCTCATGGCAGCTTCCTTCCTTCTTTTCGTGATGAGAACGAATGAGCGCATGCAACTAGAGCACCAATCCGTTTGCCGGCAGAGCATTTTCGACGTCATCGATCCAAGTCCGCATCGAGCGCACGCCAGAAGGAGCGGACCTCCTCGAGCGAATGAAGCCGCAGTGCAGGCGGCAAACTCGCGAGCAGCATGCGACCGTAACCACGTCGCGCCGCTCTGCGATCGAGCAGCGCAACCACACCTGCATCCTTCCTCGTACGAATGAGGCGACCAAAACCTTGCTTGAGCGTGATGGCGGCGCTCGGCACGGAGTACTGCGTGAAGGCATTTCCGCCTTCGGCTTCGATGCGCGCCGAGCGTGCGGCGACAACGGGATCGGTCGGCACCGCGAAAGGGATTTTGTCGATGACGACGAGGCGGAGCGCCCGACCGGGAACGTCGACGCCTTCCCAGAAGCTCATGGTCGCAACGAGCACGGCGGCGCCCGACGTGCGGAATTTCTCCAGCAAGACGTGCTTCGGCGCTTCACCCTGAAGAAAAAGCGGACCATCAATGCAACCTTTAAGTTGCGCGTGCACGCGGCGCATCGCGCGGTTGCTCGTGCAGAGAACGAAGGCGCCGCCGCCCGTTATCGCCGAGAGCTCGGCGACGCGTTTGGCACACGCGTCCTCGAAGCTGGGATCTTGCGGCTCAGGAACATCCGTCGCGACGTAGAACGCCGCGCGCGACGCGAAATCGAACGGCGATGGCACCACGAGCTCCTCGGCGTCGGGGAGCGCGCCAAGACGGCTCTTGGCAAAATGGAAGCTCGGTCCCGCGTGCGTGGCCGTCGCGAGCGTGGCGCTCGTGCACACGATGCTCGGCACGCGCTCGAAGAGGCGCTCGTGCAGCGTCGGGCCGAGATCCACAGGGCTTGCACCGAGCGACACGGCGCGCTCGCGCACGTCGATCCACGCGACACCTCCGGTAAAGTCACGGCCTACACGATGTACGTCAGCGGAAGACTCGTCGGCCTCCTCGTGCTTCTTTTCGATGTCCGCGGTTTCGTGAATGCGCGCGAGATCCGTACGAAGGTCGAGGGCGCGCCGACCGACGATCGCAACGGCGTCATCGCGATCGTGAACAGCAGCGAAGGCACAGATCGCCGCGAGCACGCGGTCGAGTCGTCCGGCGGTGTCGCGACGCTCGGCCGTCCAATCGGCGGCCGTCAAGATGCGACGACTCTCATCGAGCGGCTTGCGCGACGATGGAGGTGCGAAACTCGAACGCTGCTTCCACGCGGTGAAGAACCCGAGGCATGCATGTTCGAGTTCGTCGACGAGGCGCATGGACGCCGAGTCGAGAATCTTCGCGGCCCCGAGGGCGCGCCTCGCATCACGCGCGAGCGTATCGAACCGCGCGGTCGAGATCCGAACGCCGAAAAAATCCGTAGCAACCGCTTCGATCTGGTGCGCTTCATCGAAGACCACGGCATCGTAGGCAGGGAGAACTCCCGCGTAGCCCCCGCCCTTGCCCGTGCGCAGAGCAAGATCGGCGAAGAAGAGATGGTGGTTGACCACGATGATGTTGGCCTGCTCCGCCTCGCGGCGCATGCGCGTCACGAAGCACTCATCGAAATATTTGCATTCTGCACCAACCCGAGTCTCGGTCGCCGACGCAACGTCGCGCCACGCCTGCGCACTTTCATCGAGCGCCGTGAGTTCGGATTTGTCGCCGGCGCGTGTCTCGAGCGCCCATCGTGAGATCCTCACGAGATCGGTGGAAATGGGCTCACCGCTTCGCATGCGCTCATCGAGCCGGCGCTTGCAGAGGTAGTTCGACAATCCTTTCATCAACGCGGCGCGAAACTCGACGCCGTGCTCCGCAAGCACAGCACGCACGAGCGGAAGATCCTTTTCGAAGATCTGTTCCTGAAGGGCATGCGTTGCGGTCGAGACGACGACCGTGCGACCGCTGAGGACAGCGGGAACGAGGTACGCGAGCGTTTTGCCCGTGCCGGTACCCGCTTCGACGAACAAGTGCCTGTCGCTGTCGAGCGCTGCCTCCACCGCGCGAGCCATGGCGAGCTGTCCCTCGCGCAATTCATAGCCCTCGAGACGGCGCGCAAGCGGCGAGCCCGGCCCGAGCACCTGATCGGTCGTGGCGACGACGGAACCCGGCATCCGCCGTGGTCTACCCAACGGCCGCACGGGCGTCGAGCAGTCTCAAAGGAGATCGCGACATGCAGCAACTCGCAATAAACTCAATGGTTCTTGTACGATCGGCGCGTGAACCGCCCTGTGGGCAATCATCCCGCGCTCGACGCTGCTCCGAAGAAGGGCGCGCGTGAGGGTGCACACGTAGAGGACGACCTGCACGTCGATCGCGAAAGCCGCGAAAACGAGGGGCTTGCGCTGCGCCTTGCCATTGGCAGAGACGGCCTCGGCATCGAGCTCGGGAGACCCGCCTCCGTCGCGTGCCTCGACGTCACGGAGCTCGTCGTGCGGATGCCTCAAGTGCGCTTTCCGTTCAACGTGAGCGGAGGCATCGCAAAGTTTCGGAACAAGCGAGGCGAGCTCGAACGAGTGACCATCGAGCTCGACACACGCAAGCTTGTGCGCTGGGCCGAGCCGCGATTGCGCGGCCTCGTGACCGCCGGACGCGCGGCGGTCCGTGTCGACGCACGCCGCCTCGGCGCGACGATGACGGTCTTCGAATCGACGACCGCAGGTTCGGCAAAACCGACCACCGACCTGGCTGCACTCGCCTTCGAAGTCACCGTGACGACGCACGGCGACGACGTGGTGGCCATCGTGCATCGTGCACGCGGTGCAAACCTGCCCGATGTGGCAACGGCCCTCGCCATACGTGCAGCCGCCGCGTTGTTCGGAAACACGGCGCGGCGTGAAGGCTCGCGATTCATCATCAGGCATCCTGCCATCACGCTGGTGCGACACCTCTTGCCGGAAGCAGGCGTGCGTGCACCAAGCGGCGCCAACGTGAGGCTCTCGGGCTCCGGGCAGGCGGACGGCGCGCTCGTTTTTGCTTTTGTACGCGACGCCGTTCCCGTCGAGATCGACGCTGCCGCCATCCTCGCGTCCGAGACAGCGCAGCTCCTACGGCAGGGCGATGACGCACGATTTTCGGGCGATCTCGAACGCGCACGCGCCCTCGACCTCGCGTGCCTCGAACGGGCACCGCGACATCCCGACGTCGCGTATCGCATCGCCGAGATCGATGCGATCGCGAAAAATCGCGCCGAAGCAGCGCTCGCAACCCTGCGCGAAGCGGGCGGCGAACGAGCTCCGATGGGGACGCTCGCGGGGGCGCTGCACCTCGAGACGGGCGACGTCACGTCCGCGATCGCGGCGCTGCTTCATGCAGCGGAGCGCGAACCGGCAAACATCGTGAGCGCGCTCACCTACGCGGCCGCCGCGCGTGCCACACGCAACCCGCTCGACGGGCTCGCTTGGCTCGACGCGGCCATCGCGCGCGCGCCGCGGATCGCCGAGCTGCGATGGGAGCGTGCGCGGCGTCGCTTGTCTGCGGGCCGTCTCGCCGATGCGCGCGCGGATCTCCAAGAGCTCGAGGCCCTTGCCGAAGGCAGTCGCGAACGCGAGGACGTCCTCCGTCGCGGCGCCGATCTGTATCGAGAAAAGGGCCTCGGTGACGCTGCTGCGGATCTCTACGAACGCGCGCTCCTCTATCGTCCCAACGATCCCTCGTCGCTTGCCGGACTCGGTTCGGCACTCGCGCGCGAAGGACGCGCGGCGCGCGGCGCGGCGCTCCTTGCACATGCCATCCAGACCGCGAACGCGTGCGGACAGCCGACGACCTGGATGGATCTCGAGCTCGCACGCATCTTGAGTGATCGGCTTCAAGATCGACCCGCGGCCATCGCGCGGCTCCGTGCAATCCCCGACAGCGCGCCCGAGGCGATCGCGGCGCGCGGTCTCGAAGGTCGCCTTCGCGCCGTGCTCGGTGACTTCGCGGGCGCCTCGCTCGCTTTTGCGCGCATGCGCGAGCAGTGCGATCGCAATCCGTCTGCCGTGCCATGGCTCGTGGAAGCTGCAACGTACGAGTTCGAGCGCGGAGAACTGCTCGCGGCGCAACAGCACGCTGGTGCTGCGCTCGCCGTTGCGCCGCACGACGAATCCGTACTTGCACTCTACAAAGACATCGGCACACGCATCGCAGAGAGCGTGCGCATCCGAGACGTGCCCGCGCCGCACGCCGAGTCGAAAGCGGAGCCTGCCGCGCCCGCGCCATCCGCACCTGAGGAGCCGATCGACGAAGGCGCCGCCGAAGAACGCATCGAGTCGCTCACGCGCGCCGTACAAGCCGATCCCTCGAACGACGCCATCGTCGACGAGCTCGTTCGGATCCTCTCGAGGCTCGGTCGCGGCATGGAATTGCTTGCGCTTCTCTCCGCACGCCTCGAGGATGCGCCGCCGGAGCGCCGCCGCGAGCTCCTGCCGAAACACCGCGAGGTTCTCGCGCAGCTCGAAGGGCAAGCGCGCAGCGCCGGCCGCGATGGCGAAGCCGATCTCTTCAAGATGGCGCTCGAAGCATCAAACGAGTGACTGTTCTTGCATGCGGCGGCGTGTGCATTGCATGTAGATCGCACAGATCATCATGCATGTTCCTCAAGTTCCCGAGCCTTCGATTGGCCGCGCGCGAGCCATCCTCGAGCGCATCTTCGTCCCGGTCGACTTCTCCATGGAGTCACACCGCGCCGTGGGTGTCGCCCTTGCGCTTCAGCGTTCGCTCGGCGCCGAAGTCTGTCTCTTCCACGCGGTCCAGAGTGACGGCACGAACGAGTTCCTTGGGGGCATCGGAAGTCCCGCCGTGCTCGGTGACTGGCGTGCCGCGGCCGAAGAGAGACTGCGCCGCTTCATCGACAACGTCGTGCCGGGCTACCCCCACCCCATCGAGGTCCGCGCTCACGTGGACGCGCACTCGCCGCACGTGATTCACGATCAGGCACATCTCTGGGGCGCGACTCTCATCGTCCTCTGTGCTGACGTGCGCGGCCTCTTGCGCTCGGACGCCGAACGCATCGTGCACGACTTCGACATCCCCGTGCTCGTCATCCCCAAGCGAAAGCCGTCATAAGCGGAGAGCTCGCGTTCACATTGCGAGTGCGGCCTTCGCGTCGTTGAGCGCGGTGTCGACGGCGCTCGGCTCAAGCTGGCATGCCGAGGCAAGCCGCACGAGCATGGCGCGCTCATCGTTGTTCACGTCGTCACTTACGTGCGCAATGAGCGCCGCAATGCGAAGGACCTCCATGGCGTGCTCCTTTCGCATGAGCGCCTTGCCTAGACGCGAGAGCCGCTTGTCGAGCCCGTCTTCGGCGAGCAGACCGGCGAGGTCCCCCAACAGATCTGCAACATGACGTTGTGGGACCGCACCACCACATGCCGCGGTGACGACGCGTTCGAACGCGCGGCGCTCCTCGTCGTCGAACGAGCCATCGGCCATCGCAACGAGGTACGCCCCTTCCACGATGCTCTCGAAGAGGACGGCCGCGTGCGGATCGAAGCCTGTGGGAGTGGTTGCTTCACCTTTTGGCCGCGAGCCATACGACGCCGCCGCAAGAAGAAGAATCGAACGATCCGTGCTTGCGTCGGTCGTGGATGCCTGCGGAGAGCGCGCCACTTTAGCCAGGAGGTTGATTCGATCGTCGGTCTGCATGACGGATGGCGGAGAAAGGTAATCGAGAGCATGGCCCTCGGCTACACCCGCACGAGCACCACCGCTCTCAATCAACATCGAAAGCGGTGTCAATGCGGTTGGTCGGCGAGCGGAATCTCGCAAAGACCATTGCTGTCGGTCATGGCCATCCCAATCTCGACGGCCTGGCTGCCCGAGACGGGCACAGCGAAGATCCGCACGATGGCACCCCCGATAGGCACATAATTGGCTGCCTTGGATACCGGACCTTTTACCGTGAACGACAGTCGCATCGGCAGAGGGACCGTCAACGTACCGAGATCCTGTGCGTCATCTTCGCTTGCGTCGCCTCCGATCTCGCGAATCGTGACGAAGCGTGGAAAGCCCGTCGCTGCTTGCGGCTCGACGCTGATGTTGTACCGGCCTTGATCGAGCTCCATCTGAAAGCTGCCGTCGTCGAGAGTGCTCGTTCGCGCGGGGCGCGGTAAGACCCCCTGACCATCGCGCGACGGATCGGCGAGAACCGCAGCTTGCGCAAGCGGTCGCCCGTCGCTCGAGATCGCATGGCCGGACACGAGCGTGCGCTTGATCGGCGTGAGGGTCAGCGCGGCGCCAGGTTCGACGTCGACGCTGGTCTCTTGCACGGTGCTGAAGCCGGTGCCCTCGGCGGGCTGGATCGTGATGTCGTAAATGCCAGGTGGCAGCACCGTGACGAAGCGTCCCGAGTCATCGGTCGACAGACTCGTCTTGTACTCGAGGAGCGGCTGCAAGCTCCCGTCGACGAGACGGATCGATTCGCTCGCGAACGAGAGCTCGGCGGCAATGCCCATGTATCCCGCTTCGGTCAGTTGCGCGACGAGTCCGATGAGCGAAGTTGGCGACGGCAGCGTCGGGTAGACGACATTCCTACCTGCTCCGCCGATAAGGGGACTGACGAAACGAGGCACGCCGGCCCAATCGTCGGGAGGTGCAACGACGATGTTCACTTTGTCACGGAGCGCGGGGGTATCAGGCTGGCTCTGACCGATGGTGTCGAGGCGTACGGTGGACGCGACGCCGTGCAACGTTCGGAGCGATGAAATTCGCGCCATCGTTGGCTCATCAGCGAGCCACACGTGCCATCCCTCGAGACCATCCGAGCGCGAGATCGTCGCGGTGCGTGTGTTGCCAGTTGGATCGTCGAGTTGCGTGAAGCTCTCGAGTGGCGCACCGAGCGTGAACGCATCGGGGAACTGGGTCCCAAACCGAACCGTGTTGAACACCGGAGGGAAGTCCTCATTGTACGGTGCTTCGGGGTACAAGACGCGCTGGTAGGACGCCGACGGAAGCGAGGTCTGGTAAAGGAGCGCGGGCGTTGCACCGTCGACAGGGACGAGGCGCGACGTCGATACGATAGAGTCGAGTGGAAGCCCCAGGTCGGAGGCCCGAGCGTCGTCGGCGCCGAAGAGCGGCGTATAGACGGCTCGCACGGGAAAGGATGTCGATGCGCTCAGTGCCACACCGACGATTGCAGCCGCGTCGGACGTCACCGTATAGGATCCAGATGCGTCGCCAAAGTTCGGCAAAGGCAAGCACGAAGTGACCGGGCAGGTCGACGTGGGGCCCGCGTTCGATCGCTTGAAGAGCGTACTGCTCGGAATGGCGAAAGTTTGCCCCGCTGCATAAGACGCAGTGCTCGGCATGTTGATGACGATGGTGAAGTCGAACGACGGCGCGTCGGCAACGAACTCGCAGCGACCTTCGTTGCACGTGGGCGATAACGACGACGTCTCGCTCGGCGCATAAGCCGAGCACTCTTGCTCCGTCGAGCACGCGTTCGTCGACGGTCGTTTCTGAGGCGTGCCTTGGACAGGCGTGCATCCGAAGAGCGCTGCACACGTCATGACGAATGCGGCCTTCACCATGGCGCGCGCCTCGCGCATCCCGCGCATTACGGTGAGCCTCCCCCGGCATCGATGAAGCTCGCGTCGATGCCTGCATCCGCAACGGAGCACCCGCGCATGTCACCGCTCGGACTGTAGAACCACTGCACGATGTCGCCGCCGGGCGACGCGGGCGAGTGAGGATCGGTGTCCGATAAGTGAAGTGCGACGACGACTTCGATCACGTGACAGCCACCGGTGTCGGGTGGATTGATGGAGACTTCGAGCAAGCGCACTCCATCTTGCGTCGTTGTCGGATCGAACTCGCTCGTATGCGTGACGCCAACTAGGCCTTCGCCTGAGTGTGGGTTGTAGTCGACGAACGCGGCCCACGCGAAGGACGCCGTCGCGGGCGTGATCTCGACGGGAACGATGAACTTGGACGGAAAGACGCTGAGCACCGCGGAGGTCGAAGGCACCGCGGAGGCGTGGAGAATCGTCGGGCGCGTTGGCGGCGTAGCAGGCAGATCGTCCGGAGGTTCGACGAGCACGCACGCACCGACCGACGCAAAGGTCGAAGCGAGCGCGAAAGCGAGAGGGATACGGCGCGCGCAAACCATGTCACACGATGGAGGTGGAAACGCGCCACCGCGCGTCGGCGTACTCGGGTCGGACGGCGAGACGGAAAAGATCGGCGAGCGCCGGCATCGCCGCGCAGAGCCGCGCGAGCCCTCCGGGGCGCGAAAGATCTTCGACGTTGCCGCGTTGCTCGGTGATGACGGCACGCGCCGCGTGACCAAAATCCCCGGTGAGGAACATGCCGACGCGGCGGCCACTCTGCCGTGCGTGCTCGACGACGAGATCGAACGGCGCACGGTCGTCGCCGTCACTCGCGAGAAGTTCGATCAGCCGACGCTGCGCGCGCGGCGGAAGGGCACTCCAGAGCGATTGCGTCAGCTTCGCTCTGTCGCGATCGATCGATCGCCCTGGGGGACCGAACGCCGTCATGAGGACGTCGAAGAGCGCGCGAGCTTCGGTCTCGGGGAGGCCGAGCAAAAGGGCGTTGTCCGGCGTCACCGACGCGAGCGCGGCGCCGAGCTCCCACCTCAACGCAAGCGAGTCCTCGCGCGCGTTCGCCACGAGGAGCGCCGACGGACTCGAACAGAGCATCACGGTGAGCCGAGGCGGATCGTGCGGCGCTTCGGGCTCGCGATGAAAGAGCGCAAAGCGGGGCACGTCGAGCAGGCGCAACGCGATCTCGTAGAGACGCGAGAGCGCCAAATCAGGCCCCGGCACGACACGCTCGACGCCGGACACGGTGTAATCTGCAAGCGTCTTGACGAAGAGCGAGGGCGCGTTCTCCCATACGACGCCGAATGCTTCGCTCGCACATTCGCGCGGCCGATGCGTGAGCATGGCAAGCATCCCCGGTTGTACGCTCTGCGCTTCGAGTGGCGGCGGCGGAAGCGGGCCCGTCTTGCCATCGAAGGCACGGATCACGTGGTCGATGGCGCGCGCAAAATTCACATTCTGATCGCCCATCGCCGCGTCACGCAGCAGGGCGAGGCGATCGAGGTTTCCGGGATCGAGATCGACGGCGTGCCTGCGCACTTTGACGAGCGAAGCGATGCGCGATGGATCGCTTGCGAACATGGCGTCGAGTGTATCGGCCGCGGCAAGCGAACCATGGCCGAGCGCCTCGAACAGGAGCTTCTCGGCTGTTTCGGACTCACCTCCGGACAGACGCTCGTCCGCGAGCTTGTGCACAGCCGGCTGTCCGATCCGCTCGTGCAGATCCGCCAGCCAGTGGAGCGCACTCGCGTGACCGGGTGATTCCACGAGAACTTGCTCGAGCTCCGCGGCCGCGTCTTCGAGGCGATCGAGCCGCTGCTCGAGGACGGCGACGCGACGGAGGCGCACTGCGCGCCGCGTCTCGGCGTTGGCCTCGCCCACGAGACGCTCGGCGCGTCGCTTCAGATGCGCAGCGAGTTCTTCGTGGTTCGCGCGTGAAACGAGAAGAGCCTCGATCGCGACGTCGGCCTCTGCGTCGTTCGGTGCAATGTCGTGCACGCGTTCGAGCTTGATCGCCGCTGCCTCGAGCTCGCCGGCTTCGGTGAGTTTCTTCGCGATCGCTCGAAGTGCCGCAGACCGGCGTGAGGCGTCGACGCTCTTCGAGAAACGCTCGGACAGCGATGGATCGGAGTACGCGAGTACGGCCTCGTCCGCCTCCGATATGATCTCGTCGCTGTCCGATTCCTTTTCCACGGCCATGACGAATGCGCGCGCGCGCGCCGCGTCGTCGCCGAGTGCTTTGGCGATGGTGCCAGCGAGCCGGAGCAACGCGTGGCCGACGTTGGCGTAGGGCTTGTCACACATCGCCATGACACGCGCGAGCGCTCTCGCCGCGTCCTCTGCTTGCGCGAGTGCCGGCGCAAACCCGATGAGATCAGCATATTCGTCGATGTCCGCATCGACGTCGCTTGCGTGCGCGATCGCGCGCCATGCCCACGGTGCATCGCCGAAGACGTCGAGCGCGCTCTTCGCGAAGGCGACCGCAATACGTGCCCCCTCCGGTCCCTCGAGCTTCGTTACAAGCGAGTCGCTCGCGCGTTCGAGCCGCAACGCCAACGCATGGGCATCCTCTGGGCCGAGCGCGATGAGATCGCGCGTCACGCTGGCGAGCCCCGCGATCGTCGCCGTTGAAGGCGCAGCGATCATGGCCTTGATGAGCAGCTCGAAGCGCTGGTGATTTCCTTCGAGGTCGTGCGCGGCGAGCTCGGCGGCGAGCACGAGCCAGCGGGCGCGCACAGCCCTGCTTCGCGAGAAATCCGCGACGTGCTCGACCGTGCGCGCGGCCATGGAACCCTTTTGTGCGCGCGCCGCGGTGCGCGCGAGCAGCCTGAGTGTCGTGCTCTCCGATGGCAGCGCGATGAAGGCCTGCGCGGCATGCTTGAGAGCGAGCATCGGGATGGATGCCGATTCGAAGTAGCGCGCCGCGCGATGGTGCGCCGCACGACGTCCGAAGCGGCCGCGCGCACCGCGCGCGACCTGATCGTAGAGCGCCGACATCTCCGGCGCCGAGCCGAGGCCGCTGCACGCCTTCTCCGCCGTCTCGATGGCCTCGACGCGCCCGGGATGTCGCTCGAGCGCCATCTGCGCGAGCGAGAGCGCGCGCGAGAGCTCCCCGATCTCGAGCGCCGCACACGATGCTTCGTGCGCGAGGATGCCCGAACGGCCCGGATCGCTCTCGCGATCGACGAGCTCCGCCAAGCAGTTCGCCGCATACTCTGCGTCGGCAAACGCCGATAGATCCATGCGCAACGTGCGATAGCCAATCGACGAATCGAGTGCGGCCGCGCGAAGCCACGTCGCAAGCGCGCGCGATCGATCGCCCGCCATGTCCCAGAGCGCGGCGCCGAGCTCACGCAGCGACGCGATGGCATCATCGGTACGCCCTTGCGCGACGGCGAGCTCGGCGCAGACCTCGAGCCACGCAAGCTCCATGTCCGGCGTTTTGTTGCAGAATGCAAGTTTCTCGATGCCGTCACGCAGCAGCGTGAGATCGGCGCCGGCACGTGCGGCCCGCACACACGCCGAAAGCTCACCGGCGATATCACCGGCAGCTTCGTAGTCGCTTACCAGCGTGACGAGGCGCGGCCTCTGCTCGGCCGCCGGAACGCCGGCAGCGATCCAACGTTCGACGAGCGTGGCCCGAAGGCGCGGTGCGTTCGCGATCGTCGCGATACTCGAGACCGCTTCACGGAGGATCGCATGGCGCGGCCCGAGAACATCGAGAGCCCGCGTGGCCATCTCGACGGCGCGTGACGGATCACGCACGGCGAGCGCTGCGAGCACGGGCGCGATGCGTTCGGCCGCGGCACGAGCGGGCTCGGGCTGCGCGATGAACCACGAGAGCACGCTCGTCATCGCTTCCGCGTCGTCTGCTCTGCTCGTGCGATCGAGCAAGAGATCGACGACGCTGGCGTCGCCGGGGCGAAGCGCAACGAGCCGGCGCGTCCACGCGAGCGCCGTCGTTGCATCATCCATCCGCGCATAAACCTGCGCGAGCCGCGCGCACGCGTCCGAAGTCGGACCCGCCGCAACGACGGCGTGCTCGATGGCCGTCGCCGCCACGCGTCCTTCCGTCGTCGACACGAGGAGCGACATCACGCGAAGCGCACGAGCATCTTCGGGGTTCGCCCGCATCGCCTGCTCGGCCACGGCTCGCGCCGACGCTCCGTCGCCGACTCGCGAAAGCTCCTCGGCCGCGACGGCGCCGAGCACCGCCGCGAACGCACAACTCGGGGCATAGGCCGCCATCGCGCGAGCACGCGTCGCGCGATCGCCCGCAGTCGCCGCCGCCATCCATGCAACGGAGTTCGCCCACGGCGTGCCTGCGATCTCCGATGCCATCTCACCGCCTCCGGCATCGCCGAGCGTCGCACGGATCAACGCTTCGACGGTCCAGGCCTCGCCGTCCTTTCCAGTAAGCCCGCGAAGAAGAGCCACGTTCTCTTCGTTGGTCGCATCCCGAGCCACGGCATGCGCATAAGCACGGGCCGCTCGATCGGGTGCAGCAAGCCGGCCCGCATACAAGCGTCCGATGTCCGCCCACGCGCGCGCCGTCCCTCGATCAGGCTGCAATTCGGCGCGGATCTCGAGCCGCAACGCCAAGAGTTCGAGCGCTCCCGCCTTCAGCAGAAGATCGTCGAGGACGTCCGCGTCCGATCCCGTGAAGACGGCGTCGAGCCCGTCATCGAGAGCCGCGCCGAGTGCCACGGAAAAATCCGAGCGCGCCAGCGCAGCACCGCGTCGCTCGCGGTGCACCTGCGCAGCCTGTTCGGTGCTGCCCCTCGAGGAGAGCGCGAACGCATGCCGGCGAAGAATTTCGTCGGCGGCGGCTGCCCGCCCGCGTGACACGAATGCGCTCGAAAGTGCTACGGCCGCGTGCGTGCTCGATGGATCGATCTCGAACGCGCGCAGAAGATCCTCGAGCTCCGCTTCGGCGTCGCCAGCAGCTGCCCGTCTGCGCGCCGCACAGAGATAGGCGTCTGCTGCACGCGGCGCGATCGACTCGCTCTCGTCCTCGGGCAGCGGCGCGATCGCGCCGAGCAGTTCGAGCGGCAACGCATCCGACTCATCGAGCGCCGCGGCCTCCGTCAGCGCACGATGCGCGCCTTCCATGTCACCTGCACGCGCATGCAAGACGCCGATGCGAACGAGCAGCGACGCGGCTTCTTTCGGAGTGCGTTCATCGACGAGCGGATGGAGCTCGGAAGCGGCGCCGGCTGGATCGCCGAGTCTTTCGAGCCACCGAGCAAGCACGTGTCGCCACTTGGGATCGTCGCGGCCTGCCAGCGCGCCGCGCAAAAGCTCGATCGCGACGTCGAGCTCCGTGTCACGGGCGGCAAGCTTGCTCGCAAGTCGAAGCGCCGAACTTCTCTCGTCGTCGACGTCATTGAACTCGCGCGCGAGATCGCTGCGCGCATGAAGGCTCGCCTCTTCGGCGACGGCGCCCGTCCTGCGCGCAAGCGGCGGCGCCGAGCCTAGTACGGATCTGCGGCCCCGCGGCGGTCGCGATGAGCGTCTCGCGGTCTGCTCGCCACCTGCGTTCGCCATCGCCATCACCGAAGCGTAAGGGCAAACGGGATGGCCACGACGGATCGCTCACCTTCGGCGAGCGGCGCCATGCTCGTGGCGAACGGAACGAGCTCGGGTGCGGTGCGCTCCAGGAGCGTGATGGGGGACAGTGAGGCCCCGCGAATCCGCTCATCGGCACCGCTCTGCGGATCGAGCATCTCGAGAAGCGTTGGCTTTGCTTCCACCACGGCCACGCGCGCATCCGGAGGCAGCCCGGCAACCTCACGCGCCTTTGCGAGCGCCGCCGAAAGACCCCCAATCTCGTCGACGAGACCTCGATTCTTGCCTTCTTGCCCGCTGAAGATGCGCCCTTCGGCGCTCTCTGCGACCTTGTCGCGCGTGATGGTTCTTCCGCGCGTGCTCCGCCCCTCCGAGACGCGCGCGAGAAACAATTCGTAGACCGCGGTCATGCTCTCGAGCACGCGCGCGCGCGTGGGATCATCCCAGCGCGTGAGCACCGACTCGTACGATGCGCGCGCCGCAGCGCCGGGATTCTTCGTGTTCGCGGGGAACGTCTCGGCATGCACGCCGATCTTCTCGAGCGCCTCGCCGGCGCCGATCTTGCCGCCGACCACGCCGATCGATCCAACGATGCTCATGGGCTCGGCGAAGATGAAGTCGCCCGCAGACGCGAGGTACATGCCGCCGCTCGCCGCCATGTCACCAATGCTGACGATGAGCGGCTTCTTCGTTCGCAGCCTCATCAAGGAGTGCCACATCAAGTCGCTTGCGAGAGCGCTGCCTCCGGGTGAGTCGAGGCGAAGGACGACCGCCTTGACGTCATCATCCTTTTCGAGGCGCTTCATCGTGCGTTCGAAGTCTTTCTCGATGATGCCCGAACGACCTCCGAGGATCCCGTTGCCGCCCGACGTCATCGCGATGGCGCCCGTTGCTCGCACGAGCGCCACGGGCCCCGTCTCGCCACTGTCGCCCACGAGGGCGCGCACGAGATCGTCGAGACCGTCAGTCCTGTCGTCGGCGCCTCGACCGAAGACGACGTCCTCGCGCACCGCGCCGCTCGTGCTCTTGACCGCCGCGAAAGCGTCGTCCGCGTAGCCAATCTCGTCGATGAGACCGACGGCTTTCGCGCGACCCGATCCGTGCGGTCCATCCTCCACGGCATCGGCGATGCCGGACTGCGAACGCCCCTTGGTGATCGTCTCGAGCCACGAACTTCGCATGTCGGCGAGCACGCTCGTCAGCGACGCGCGCGCCTCGGGGCTCGGCCCGTCGCGCGTGAGAGGCTCCTCGGCACCTTTGTATTTTCCAACTTGGAGAAAATCGATCGACAGGTGGAGCTCGTCGGCGAGCAAACGTCGCATGTAGACGACCTGCGCAGCGATGCCCACGGTCTCGAGATCACCGGCGGGCGACAGGTAGATCGACGAGCAGCCGCGCGCGGCTGCCATGAAGGTCGCATTCGAAAAGCCGTCGCCGTGGCAATAAACTTTTTTCTTGCTGCGTAGCCGCTCGAGGTGCTCGCCGATCTCCTGCGAGCGCGCCGCTCCGATGTTCGCGCTACCGAATTTGACGAGGACACCAACGTGCTCTTTATCTTTCTGTTCGTCGGCAAGATCATCGAGCGTCCGCAAAAGCTCGTCGAAGCTGCGTTTGCGCCCGGTGACACCGAAGGGGCTCTGAGACTCTTGCTCCGGCACGCCGCCGGCGAGATCGACGACTGCGACGGCCGGCCCCGAAGTTGGTTTGGGCGAAGACGATCGCCCCTGACGAGGACGCCCCTCGCAACCAAGTGCCAGACTCACGAGCAGCACGACGGCTGTCGAACACGCTCTAAGAGCGAGTTCGCCAGCCGTCGCGAGCGAATCGAGGCTAGGGCGGAGCGCGAGGAGCCCGCGTAAACGTACTTGTCGTACGTGCGCAGGCACCGCAGCGCCCAACCGACGAATCGATTTCGCGCAGCAGGCTGCCCTACACGCTCTAAGGTGCATCCTTCGCGCGTATGTCATCCGCCACTCCGGTTGCCGCTATCGCTCGAAGCCGCGCGCTCGGTAAAGGCACGCAGAAGCGCAAACAGCGGATGAATTCGATGAAGTTTCGCAAGCTGTTCGAGCTCGACGCGCGCTCCCGGAACGTCGCCCGATCGCGCGAGAGCATAGATGAGCGCCGCGCGCGCACGCCCGGGCCCCACTTCAGCGCCGGCTGCAACGCGTAAGCGCTCGATGATGGTCGCCCACGGCGGTTCTTGCTCAGCGAGGCCGAGTGCCGCGAGGACGTACGCGTCTTCGGGATCGTTCGCGCGCAGCGAAAACTTCGCAGCGAGCGCGCGTGCTCCGTCTCGATCGCCCGAGGCCCGGAGCGCGTCGATCTTCGTCGACAGAGCCACGTGATTGTCTGGCAGAACCTGCAACGCTTGCTCGGCAGCCCCGCGCGATGCGGCTGCGAGCTCGTTGAGATCGTCCTGCGTGATGCGACGCTCGTCTGCGGCGTCTTCGGGTAAGAGACGCACCTTGAGCCAGGCCACGTCTGCACGCACGGCCGCAAGGCGCGCAACATCGACGAGCGCGCGCGGATCGTTGTCGGACAGAGCCGTGGCCTTGTCGAAGTTCTCCTTCGCGCGCTCGATGTCGCCGTCGACGAACGCCTTTTCACCTTGCTCGAGCAGCCCAACGACCTTCGAGTCGACGCTTGCAACAGGCGCGCTTGCAACGGGCGCGCTCGCAACAGTCGCCGCCTTGATGCGCGCGCCCACGTGTTCGGGTACCCCCACGGCAACGAGCAACGCGATGACGAGGATCACCGCGGCGGTGACAACGAGCCCTGCCGACCAACGACGCCCAACCGGTCGCACGGAGCTCGGCACGCCCGAATCAGTTGGAGCCCCGTCTGTGCGCTCGCGTTGCTCGCCGCTCTGCGCTGCCTTCCCCTCTGAAGGCACGGACGGGGAAGGCCCAGAATGCGCTTCCGCCGCCTCGGTCCGGGATTCAGGGACAGGCCCTGACTCGCAGCTCAAATCCACATCGACCGCGGCGTACTCCGACGACGCCGGAGGCGACGGCTCGGGGGCAGACTTCGTGGTCACCTCATCGACGATGACGACCGATGCCTCTACGGCACCGGAGCGAGCTTCGCCGGGTCCAGTCCCCACGAGCGTTGTGACGAGGGATCGCAGTGTCCGTGGTGGCCGATTCGGGAGCACCGCCGGAGGCGCCGGGAAGTCCGGAAAAGTATCGAGCTGCGACCGCGTAGGCCCGAGTCCTGGAGCTGTCGTCGTCTTCTTGCTTCGCTCGAAGAACGACAGAAGCTCCGGGATCTGATCGATCGGTTTTGACGGCGAACCTCCGCGCGAGAGCGTGTCGGTCGCTTTGATTCGTTGCGCCTGGATCGCCTTCTGTAGTTCCCGAAGCGACGTGAAGACGAGCGTCTTACCGCCGCGTGTTTGAACCCTCCAAAGGTCTCCGCCGCTCTCTGCCTTGCCGCGGGCAATCCGGAACTTGTGACCGCAGCTCGTACACTTCACCGTTGTGCCGCGCCAACTGACGAGCGCGTCGTCAAACTCGTACTCGGTGTTACAGCGCTCGCACCTGACGTCCATTCGTGAAGCTTAGAAAATACGAGGGACTTCGATCCTTTTCACAGTATCACGCGCACGCCCTTTGTGGGCGAGATCCGTATGCGCCGCCCCCAGCGCATTCCAACGCAGGCATCGTGGCGCGCAGCAGGTCATCGGCGCTTTTTCGCGGGGCTGCCCTTACGACCGTCGGCGCTGATCTCGTGATCGTGTTGCTCGACGTGCAAGAGCAGTTCGCGCGCCTCGAAGGCCAAGTCGCCGATCGCGATGCGTTCGCCTTCGCCGCTGTCCTCATCGAGTTGAACTTGACGGCTGTCTTTTTCGACGGGCGTGAGGAGCGGAATGGCTGCTGGATCACCGAGCTCGGCGATCGCCTCGATGGAAGCGGCGACGACTTCTGCGTTCGGGTGTGCGAGAAATCGGCCAAGGAGCTTCACGCATCCCGGCTCGCCCACCTCCGCGAGCAGGAACGGAAGCTCGGTCAACGCCGGACTCGATGTCGGCAGCCGATCGAGCGCGCGCTCGACGCCGAGAGCAACTTCTTTGAAGCGATCGAAGGCGAGTGCCTCGAGCGCGTCGCCGGCGATGATGCGCGCCTCGGCAAGAGGACCGCCGAGGATGTCGATGAGCAGATCGACGACGACGTCACCTTCGAGATCGCTGAGGATCAACGCGATACGCGTGAGACGGAGCGTGGCGTCCGCATCGTCGGGGAGTGCGAGCGCGCTCTTCGTCGCATTCCCGAGCTCGGAGACGAGCTTCGAGCGGTCCTGCTCGAGCAAGGTCGCGTGGAGGCTTCGAACTTTGCGCTCTGCATGGAACAGCGCGTCGAGGTTTTCGACAATCGTAGGCATCGTGAGCCTCCGCATAGCACGGGGCTCACGAGGACGAATCGGTCGTTCGTAGGACGGCCAAGCGGACCTTCTTCTTGGCTGGCTTCTTGGTCTGTTTCGGCGACGATGCAACCAAATGGTTGCTTTCGTCGTCGATGTCGATGACTTCACCAACGAGGTCGTAGTCACTCGCCTGTGTCACGCGAACGCGGCGAATCTGGCCCGCGCGGACTTCTCCGCCCGAAAGATAGACTTGGCCGTCGATTTCCGGCGCCTGTCCGCGGTGCCGCCCTTGCATCACCAGCTCGTGCTCTTCGCTCGGTCCTTCAACGAGCACGTCGAGCTCCTGTCCGATCCTCGCCTTGTTCTTCGCGCGCGCGATCTTGCGCTGGATCGCCATCAGTTTGCGCCATCGGCTCGCACTGACTTTCTGCGAGACCTTGTCTTCCAATTCGGCGCTCGCCGTCGTCTCCTCATCCGAATAGCGGAAGACGCCGACGTGATCGAAGCGTGCCCACGACACGAAATCGGCGAGCTCTTGGAAGTCATCCTCCGTCTCGCCCGGGTGGCCAACGATGAACGCCGTGCGGAAGACGAGGTCGGGGAGTTGCGCGCGCATGAATTCGACGATGCGCTTCTGGCGATCCTTGCCGTGGCCGCGCCGCATGCGCGCGAGCATCGCGTCCGAGGCATGCTGAAGTGGCATGTCGACGTACGGCACGACGCGCGGATGATTTCGGAGCAGCTCGACGAGCGCTTCGTCGATCTTCTCGGGATACAGGTAAAATACACGCACCCATCGGATGCCTTCGACGTCCGCGACGCGGCGAACGAGCTCGGCGAGGCTCCTGCGACGAGCGCGATCGAGATCGCGGCCATACGCGACGGTGTCTTGCGAGATGAGATTCACCTCGACGATGCCTTGCGCGGCGAGCTGCTCGGTTTCACGAACGACGTCGGCCACGCCACGCGACCGCTGCTTTCCGCGGAACTGCGGAATTGTGCAGAATGCACACGATCGATTGCATCCTTCAGCAATCTTCACGTACGCACTCGCCACGGCGCCCGTGACGACGCGCGGATCGCTCGCGCGAAGGAGCCAGCTTGCCGGATCGCCAACGAGCATGCGCGAAGCTTTGCCCTCGAGGATCTTGCCGAGGCGGAGCATGTCGCTCGTGCCCAGGAAGTGATCGACCTCGGGCATCTGCTCCGCGAGCTCGGTTGGGTAGCGCTGCGACAGACAGCCCGTGACCACGAGTTTCTCGCAAGCGCCAACCTTCTTCAGCTCCCCGAGCTCGAAGATGGTCTCGATGGACTCGCGCTTGGCTTCGCCGATGAAGCCACACGTGTTGACGACGATGATCTCGGCTCGTTCGGCTTCAGTGGTGAGCTCGAAGCCTCCATCCCGTGCGACGCCGATCATGACCTCGGTGTCGACGCGATTTTTAGGACAACCGAGACTAGCGAAATAAATTTTTTTGTTCGGCAGACGCTTCGTCACTGCATCATGCCCGTGAAGCGCTCGAACAAGTAGAGCGAGTCGTGAGGGCCGGCCGCTGCTTCAGGGTGATATTGCACGCTGAAGGCGCGCAAATTTTTGGCCGAAAGTCCCTCGCTCGTCGCGTCGTTGAGATGCACGTGCGTGCTTTCGATGCCGGCAGGGAGCGACGTGAGATCGACGCAGAAACCGTGGTTCTGCGTCGTGATCTCGATGCGGCCCGTCGCGAGATCTTTGACGGGTTGGTTTGCGCCGCGGTGACCGAACTTCAACTTGTAGGTCTTGCCGCCGAGCGCGAGCGCGAGAAGCTGATGACCGAGGCAGATGCCGAAGATGGGCCGTTTGCCAACGAGCTCGCGGATGGTGTCGACGGCGTAGCGGACGGCCGCCGGATCGCCGGGGCCGTTCGAGAGAAAGATACCGTCGGGATCGAGAGCGAGGATGTCTTTCGCGCTCGTCGTTGCGGGCACCACCGTGACGCGGCAACCCGCATCGACGAGACAGCGCAGGATGTTTTTCTTCACGCCGTAGTCGATGGCAACGACGTGCCGCGAAGCGGTCTTGTTCGGTCCCGCGTCGACGCGCCAGGCACCCGTGCCTTCGTTGAAGGTGTATGGCTCCTTCGGCGTCACGCGCTGAACGAGATCGAGACCCGACATGTCTGGGGCGCAGCGCGCAAGGCGCAGAAGGTCTTCTGGCAGCGCAGTGCCGATGGCGGCGTTCTGCGAGCCGCGATCGCGAAGGTGGCGCGTGAGCTTGCGCGTGTCGACACCGCCGATGGCAACGATGCCGTGCTGAACGAGGTAGTCCTCGAGCGATTGCTCGGAGCGCCAGCTCGACGCAATGGGACTCGTATCGCGAAGAACGAAGCCCGCCACACGAGGCTTTCCGTCGACCGATTCGGCGTCGAGCGCATTGACACCGACGTTGCCAATCTCGGGCGCGGTCATCGTCACGATCTGGCCGCAATACGACGGGTCGGTGAGAACTTCCTGGTAGCCGGTCATCGTCGTCGTGAACACGGCCTCACCCGTGGTCGTGCCGCGCACACCGTAGGGCTGCCCCGGAAAAACGGTGCCGTCAGCAAGCACGAGGTAGGCGCGCTCCGATTTCGTCGCGTCCATCAAATCATTCTCCTCTACTCGGGTTTTTCATTAGCGTCGAACGCGACCGCTCCGCCTACCACGGTCATCACGACCATGCCGGTGACGCTCTGTCCGATGAACGGCGTGTTCTTGCTCTTCGAACGCAGGCGGTCCGGCGTCACGGTCCAGTGTGCATCGGGATCGACCAACGTGAGATTCGCCTCCGCGCCCTCCTTGATGCGAGAGGCAGTGCGGCCCGCAATCTTCGCAGGGGCCGCGGTCAACGCGTCCACGAAGCGCGAGAGCGGAAGGATGTTTTTGCGCACGAGACCGAGCATCAACGGGACGCAGAGCTCGAGCCCGATCATGCCGGGCGAGGCGTCGTGCAGATCGCAATCCTTCTCGAGCGGCGAGTGCGGCGCGTGGTCGGTCGCGATGCAGTCGATGGTGCCGTCGGCCAACGCTTCGCGAAGCACGGACAGATCCTCGTCCTCGCGCAGCGGCGGGTTGACCTTGCACGCCGTGTTGTAACCAAGGAGCGACGCGTCCGTCAGAAGCAGATGGTGCGGCGTGACTTCGGCCGTCACGCGGATCCCGCGCGACTTGGCTTCCCGCAGGATACGGAGGGCTCCCGCGGTCGAGACGTGAGCAACGTGGTATCTGGCACGCGTGTATTCTGCAAGAATGACGTCGCGGGCCACGATGACGTCTTCCGCGACGCGCGGCCACCCACGCAAGCCAAGCTTCGTGGACACGATGCCTTCGTGCATTTGCGCGCCCGCCGTGAGCGCGTGATCCTCGCAATGCTGAATGACGGGGAGATCGAAGGTGCTCGCGTATTCGAGCGCGCGGCGCATGACGTCGCTGCGCGTGACGCAATAGCCATCGTCACTCACGGCGACGGCACCGGCTTCTTTCAGATCGGCCATCTCGGTGAGAGCCTCGCCCTTCTGGCCCACGGTGATGGCTGCGATGGGGTGCAAACGCGTGCCGCCGATGGTGCGCGACTTGAGAACGAGCATCTCAGTGATCGCGCGGTTGTCGTTGACGGGGCGCGTGTTCGGCATCGCGCACACGTCCGTGAAACCGCCTGCAGCCGCCGCGGCGAGGCCGCTCGCGAGATCTTCCTTGTACTCCTGACCGGGCTCGCGAAGGTGCGTGTGCAGATCGAAGAGGCCCGGGAAAAGCAGCGCGCCGGGCGCGTGAGGCACCTCAAAGACGCATTCCCCAAAGACACACTCGGCGGCGTTCGGGCCAACGTGCGTGATGGTCTTGCCTTCCACCACGACATCGACGATCGCGTCGAGGTTCGAAGAAGGATCCACCGCGCGTACGCCGCGGAAGACAAGGACGTTGCACTCTTTCGAGGAGGGCAGCTTGTGTATTCCGCTGCTCGACATGCGCCGCCCAGTAGCACGCGCATCAACCAGACGGTAGGGGTGCCCCTATCACGGATGGCTGTCGCAAACTCCCGAGCGACACTCGCTGTTTGCCGTGCATGTATCGCCATCTGCAACTCCGCACTTGTTGTCATTCGCGTCGCAAACGCCGGTCTTGCAGGCATTCGACAACCCAGTGTCCGGGCAGCCTCCTGGCACGGCGTCGCCATTGGCAACCTTATTCGCGCATTTCCCGGTGTCCAGATTGCAGTATTGCCCAGTTGCGGCGCACTCTTCATCCGACTTGCAAGGCGGCGGAGGTGTGCACACCATTTGACCGGTGCCGTCATCGGCGCAGGTGGCGTCCGCTGTGCGGCACTGGCTGGCGTTCCCGCACTGGCTGTCATCCAGGAGTCCGCACGCGCGGTCAGTTGTGTCGCAAACACCGGTCTTGCAGAAGCGCGCACCAGTTTCATCCGTGCAGTCCGTGCCCTGACCCGGCAAATCCTCGCCGTTATCAAGCTTCGCCTTGCACGCGTTCGTTGCTGCGTCGCACCACTCCGTGGCTTGGCAGTCGTTGTCGTTCGCGCATTGGCCAGCGGCAAGGCACTGGCCCCCTGCACTGCACTTGCCGGACCGGCAAACCGTCGCTGCACTGCCATTATCGCACAGGCCGCCGCTGGCATATCCGCAAACATCGTCATTCACATCGCAAACGCCGCTCTTGCAGATATTCGTCTGCCCATTGGCCGGACAGCCCCCCGGCACCGCGGTGCCGTTGTCGAGCTGCTCGACCACGGCGTTCAAGTTGAGGGCTGAGGATGTTGCACCAACGCCGTTGGCAACGCACGTGCCCGAACCAATCGAGGCGTCCTGAGCATCCTGGGGCTGATAGGGAGAAAGATCGAACCCGGTGCACCCGGCGGCTACCAACGTGAAAGCAACAATCCCATAAATATGACGCATTTGAGCCTCTGAGGATGATCAAGGTTGTGGCAATGCCTCAATACACCGGCGTGATTTTACGGATCTTGTTGTTTCCTTGATCGGCGACGTAGATGACACCGTTCGCATCCACGGTCACCCCCACGGGTCCGTTAAAGGTGGCCTGGCCGGCCGGGCCGTCGGCGGCACCTTCCTCGCCGGAACCTGCAATCGTCGTGACCTCGCCGGTGGGGATCGAAACCTTGCGCACCGCATTGTTGGTTGTGTCAGGCACGTAGAGATAGCCATCCGGGCCGATCGCTAGACCAAATGGCTGGTTGAACGCTGCGCTCGTGCCGATGCCGTCCTTCAAAGCTTGAATACCCGAGCCGGCGAGCGTGCTCACACTGCCGTCAGGTGTAATCTTGCGGATATCGTTATTACCAACTTCGGCAACATACAGGTTACCATCCGTATCAACGGCGATGCCCGTCGGTTCATTGAAAGTCGCGCCCATGCCGGTGCCATCGATATGGCCGGCAGTACCGTTGCCTGCGATGGTACTGACGACTCCCCCAGGCGTCACCTTTCGAATCTTGTTACCACCCCATTCGGTAACGTACACGTTGCCTGAGGCGTCTACGGTCAGCCCCTCCGGCCCATCAAAGGCTGCATTCGACCCCGTGCCGTCGACGTCCTTGGCAGCGCCCGAACCTGCCAGAATGCTAACATTGCACGAAGACGAAGACGTGATGATCTTGTAGATCATGTTGTTGCCAGAATCAGCTATATAGATGTTGCCGGTCGCATCCACCGCAATATCCGAAAGACTAGAAAAGGTCGCGTTCGCACAGACGCCATTGCCCGCGTAGGTGCTGACCGTGCTGTCCACACCGTCAATGGTCATCTTGCGGACGATACCGTTCCCCCAATCAAGAATATACGGGCTGCCATCGGGTCCAAGGGTGACGGCGCACGGGGAGTTGAAGGTGGCGTCCAGCCCGGCACCGTTCGACGCGCCTGATACACCTGTGCCGGCCAGCGTGGAGACAACATAGAGATTCGTGCTCGCGTCCTGTTGGTTCTCCGTTTGAGCGGGAAGGTCGAACCCGGTGCATCCAGCAACCATCAACGCGAAAACAACAATCTTGTAGACGTGACGCATCTGAGCCTCGTATGCCTCTTTTCAATCTGCGGGCGGCGTGATCTTGCGGATTTTGTAGTTTTTGGAGTCGGCAACGTAAATCACACCGTTGGTATCCAGGGTCAGGGCCCAGGGATAAAAGAAAGTGGCCACATTGCCTGAGCCATCGTTTGCACCCGCTGCACCCGTACCTGCGACCGTCACCACGTCGCCAGCCGGCGAGATCTTGCGCACGGCATTGTTGTCACTGTCAGCAACATAAAGGTTGCCGTCCGCACCAAGCACCAGTCCACCCAGATCGTTGAAATGGGCGTTGACACCCGAGCCGTCGATCAACGGTCCATCATCACCCGAGCCAGCCAGCGTGCTCACCATACCGTCGCTGATTTTGCGGATCACATTGTTGTCGGCCTCGGCAACATACACCGTACCTGCCATATCCACCGCAATACCAAACGGACAATTGAACGTAGCGATCGACGTGGCGCCGTCCGTATGACCGTAATTGTCCTTGCCCTTGCCTGCGATCGTGGTGACGACACCATCCGACGTTATCATTCGGATCTTGTTGTTGTCGCAATCGGCAACATACACATTGCCTGAATCGTCGATGGCCAGTCCACCCGGATAACGAAAGGCTGCGTCTGAACCGGAGCCATCCGCGTCACCGGGAGTCCCCGTGGGAGAGCCCGCCAGCGTGCTGACCTGGCACGCGGCCGTGATCTTCCGAACGGAGTTGTTCTCATTCTCTGCCACATAGATATTGCCGTTCTTGTCCGTGGCAATGCTATTGAGCCCGTTGAAGGTTGCTGTGGAGCAGTCCCCATTGACGTAGCTATAGTCACCCGTCCCTGCGTACGTGCTGACCGTACCCTCCACGGTAATCTTGCGGATCGTGCTGTCGTCGGCGACATAAAGATTGCCATCCGATCCAACGGCCACTCCCGTGGGAAAGACGAAAGTTGCTGCCAAGCCAGGGCCATCGGAGTTGCTCTTCTTACCGGTGCCGGCCAGCGTGGAGACAACATAGAGATTCGTACTCGCGTCTTGTTGGGGAAGATCGAATCCCGTGCACCCCACGGCAACCCACGCGAAAGCTATCAACCCGCGGATGTGATGCATTTGAGTCTCCTATCCCGCATCTGAATAAATGGTTATCAGGGAATACCCGAGTTGGTCTGAGTCTCTTGCTCAAGGTGAGGGGGGCGTGATCTTACGAATCTTGTTGTTTTCGCTATCGGCAACGTAGATCACACCGCTGGTGTCCATCGTGAGGGCCCACGGATAGTTGAAGGTGGCAGTATCGCCTGGACCGTCCTTGGAACCCTTTCCGCCCGTACCCGCAATTGTTATGACCTCACCAGTCGGTGAGATCTTGCGCACGGCATTGTTTCCGCTGTCAGCAACGAAGAGGTTGCCGCCTTCGTCGATGGCAAGCCCTCCCGGACTGCTGAAGGAGGCGCGGAGACCCGAACCGTCGATCAGGTCTGCATTCCCTGAACCAGCAAACGTGCTCACCATGCCATTGCTGATCTTGCGGATAGCATTGCTGTCGTCGGTTATATACAACGTGGTGCCCGCCGTATCCACTGCAATACCAAATGGATAATCGAAAGTGGCGATCGACGTGGCACCGTCGGTGTGACCGTAGGTGTTGGTGCCTTTGCCCGCGATCGTACTGACGACGCCACTCGATGTCACCATTCGGACTTTGTTGTTGTTGTAGTCGGCGACGTACACATTGCCCGAAGCGTCTATCGCCAGTCCCGCTGGCTCATCGAAAGCCGCCTGGGAACCCGTACTGTCCACGTCGCCGGCGGCGCCGGAGCCCGCCAGCGTGCTGACCTGGCATGTCGGCGAGGGGATGATCTTGCGAATGGCGTGGTTCCCGTACTCGGCCACGTAAACGTTGCCAGCCGCGTCCACTGCAACGCTCGCCGGTTCGTTGAAGGTTGCAGTTGCGCAGTTGCCATTGGTGAAGCCCGCGCGACCGGTACCTGCGAAGGTACTGACGGTGCCGTTGGGGGTAATCATGCGGATGATGTTGTTGTCGTAGTCAGCAACATAAAGGTTGCCATCCGATCCGACTCCGACTCCAGCCGGAAAGCCGAAGGTCGCGGACGAACCGGCACCGTCCGCAGCACCCTCCGCACCCGTGCCAGCCAACGTTGACACATCGTAGAGGTTCGTACTCGCGTCTTGCTGGCTGCTGGCGTTTTGCTGGACACCAGATTCTTGTTGATTACCAGCGTCCTGTAGATCTTCAGTCTGGGTGGAAAGGTCAAATCCCGTACACCCCGTGGTAACCAACACAAAAGCCATGATCCCGCGGAAATGCCGCATTTGAGCCTCCGAAGCCCCGCAGGCCAACGCCATCGAAATGCGTTCTCCCACGGTGTTCAAGCCTGTGATCTCTAATCTTGTTGTGGTTTGATGCAAGAGGATTCGTGAGTTCCCAAGGTGCGCCGTTCCCCATACTCATTCATGCCAACGCCAATGATTGGCTATCTGATCCCCCAGCCGCAATCGACCGATCATGCTGTCGCAGGTGCGAGGTTCGACGCGGAACGCCACGCGGGGATAGCCGCTTTTCCGCGGACGAGGTAGGCTCCGCGCCCCGATGGGCACCTCGTTGCCACTTGTCGACCGCTTCCCCCGGATCCTGCGCGTCCGCCGCGCAGCATGCGCGGCGCTGCCAATTGCAGCGCTCCTGGTCGTGGGCGGCTGCTCGACCATCCTTGGCTTCGACGACACGACGCTGCGCCCCGACGACGCGGGTTTCGACAGCGAAACCGACGTCTTACCCGAGGCCGGTGACGGGGCAACACCAAGCGTGGCGGTCGATCCGACGTCGCTCGTGCTTCGCCGAGGCGGGGCGCACGTCACGATGAATGTCACGGTGAATCGCAACGGCGTCACCGGAGATCTTTCCGCCACGGTCGATAACCTTCCGCCGAACGTGACGGCGAGCGGGCTAACACTCCCGGCCGGACAAGACAGCGGCACCATCGAGATGTGGGCCGACGCAAGCGCGAACCTTGGTCCGTACACGGCGAAACTCGTCTTTCCGGATGCGTTGCTGCCGGAAATATCCGTCGGGATTCTTGTTGCCGATGCAGCGGGTAGCTTGGATTCTACTTTTGGCGAGAAAGGCGTCGCGTCAGACACTTCGCATGGAACGAGCTCGGCCTTTTACGCTCTCGCCCTCGAGCCTGGCGGGTCGATCCTCGCAGGCGGCGCCATCGGCAACGACCTCCTGCCGTTGGGTGACGGATGGCTGCTTCAGCGATTCTCTTCGGACGGCAACGTCGACGAGACGTTCGCACCCGAACCTCCTCAGGACGGAAAACTTCGCGCGATCGCGGTCGACGCAAACGGCAAGATCGTCTGCGTCGGCTCGTCGACACCGACGGGCGAACTTCTCGAGCAGATCACGGTCGTGCGGTTCAATCCAAACGGAACGCCGGACATGACGTTCGGCACGGATGGCATGAACAGACCGTTGATTGAAGGCGCGCTTGGCTCCGACGGGCTCGCGGTGGCCACGCTTGCCGATGGATCGATCCTCGTGTCGGGCACAGTCCACGACGGCACCGACTCGGGCTTCATCGTGCGCTTGTCTTCGAGCGGCGAGAACGACCCCACCTTCAACGGCGGCAATCCTCTCGTTGTCCCGTCACACCAATTCGTCGGCGTCGCACCGGCAGCTGCCGGCGCGATCGTCGTTGGCGGAACGAGCGGGTCAGGATTGTTCTCGTTGTTCTCCGTCGCGCGCTTCGAAGCGGACGGATCCACTGATTCCTTGTTCGGCAACAACGGCGAGCTGACGTTCGGGTCCGTGGGGTACGAGGCGTTCGGCTTCACCGCGACGAGCGACGGCTCTCTCGTCTTGGCTGGTAGCATCGGGGGCTCCTCTTACACGGCGGGCAAGGCAACGCCCGACGGCGTGCAGCAATGGGTGCGCGCCGTCGCGAACAGCGCGGGCGCAGCGTCGTTCAACGCTGTTGCAGCAGAGACCAACGGCCTCATCGTTGCAGCGGGGAGCAACACCGCAACGGGCGAAGCGCGCGTCACACGGCTCGCGGCAAATGGAATGATCGACAACACCTTCGGCAATTCGGGCTCGTCTTTCATTACGCAAGCGGCGTCACCCGTCACCGCAACGCTAAATGCAATCGTGTTGCAACAAGACGGTCGTATCGTCGTCGCCGGCAATCGCTCGGATCTCGGCGCCACCATCTTTCGCATCTGGCACTGACCGCGTTCGATAACCGTCGCGAGCGACGCGATGCCTGCGTTGGGCCCTGCGGTGCCTGCGCACGTACAACAACGTACGTTTACGCGGGCTCCTCGGGCCCGCCTTGGCCTCGCGTCGCTCGCGACGGTTATCGAACGCGGTCAGTTCGCAAATCGAAAGCGGTCAGAGTGAACCGGAGAGCGTGACGCCACCACCGCCCGCATAAGCGTTTGGAGCAACGGTCATACTCATCGAACGTGGCGATGGCGCCGTCAGAAGGATCACGAGACCCGTCGCAGCAAGAACGCCGCCCGCGACGACGACGACAGTTGACATGGTTGCGGCGTGCCGGGCGCTGTCAACGGAGCTCTGCCCCGCGGCATCGCATTGATTGGTCAGACGGCTGCAACCACCGTTGTCAAAGGCATTGTCGTACTTCGACTTTGCAGACAGACCAAAGGCCGCACCGACGACGACTGCAACTGCGCCAGCACCGGTGATCGCGAGACCCGCCGGTTTCTGCCACGTCGACGGAGCCTCGACCTGCGACGCCAACGGTGACGGCGGCGCCGGCGAGACAGCATAAGAAGACGTCGTCGTTGACGGCACTGCATCTACGACAAGGATGGCTTCGAGCGGCGGCACCTCGACGCGAGCGCTCTGACCCTCGGCAAGCGTGACGCGCGTTGCGTAGAGTCTGTGGTTCGGAGCCGTGACTTCGAACGAGTACGTGCCAGTGTCCTTGGGGCGATCGACCCCCACCGCGGTGGGTTCGAGCACGTTGCCGTTTTCTTTGATGACGAGCCCGGGCAGATGGCTGTCAGGTGGGAGGACCACGGTAAGGTAGGACAGCTTCGGTTCGAGCGATTTCGCGCGCTCGCGAGCAACTTGTTCGCGTGCCTTTTCACCGCTGCGCGAAGCAAGGTCGGCGACCTCGCCATACGTCACCCACGCGCTCGCATAACGTCCGAGCTTCTCGTAGCACTCGGCGAGCTTTCCTCGCGTGCCGAGCCCCGGATAGATTTTCAGGCTCGCCTCGAATTTGGGGCAGGCCTCAGCGAACTTGCCCTGATTGAAGAGTGCAACACCATCATCGAACAAGACGCGCCCAACGCTCTGCGCCGCGCCACTCTTGTCTTTCTCGTCGTCCGCCCGCGCGGGTGTCACAACCGTGGCGGCAACGAGCATTGTGAAGGCGGAAAGAGAAGCGGCAAGAAGCGATCGCGTGAGCATGGTTGGTGGAACCGATGGCGTGCGCCGCGCGCAATCTCGGTTGTCGTCCGCGACGCTATCACGCCATTCGCGACGACGCACCGCCAAGCCGGCTCGAGCACATCGATTGCACCGCTTGGTTTTCCATGAAGCCGCAGAAGCCTCGCGCACTCTGGAGAACATGTTTACCAGCACTCGGTATGGCGGGGGTGATCGCGGCATGCGACAGCGCCAGTTCTTCTGGAATCTCCGTGTTGCCACCCGATGAAACCAATAACGATAGGGAAGGCGCGCCAGGCACTTCAAACACCGCCGAAATAGACGCGACGGCGGACGTCGACGCTGCGGATGCATCGGCCGATGCGGACGCGACGGCGGACGTCGACGCTGCGGATGCATCGGCCGACGCAGACGCGGCTCCGAACGTCGACCCTCCCGATCCGCCGCCACCACCACCACCGCCACCGCCTTCGTGCGGCCAAGCCGTTGACATCCCGTGCGAGCTTGGACACGACTGCGCCGTCAACGCAGACTGCGCGAGCGGTTTATGCGGTGAGCAAGGACCGAACACGAACAAGTGCGTCGTCGCCAGGAGCTGCGACGGGACACCCGGCGCCGATGACGCGTGCGGGGCCGCGGGTGGCGAAGCGGATTCATGTTGCACGTCGCTGCCCGTTCCCGGTGGAGCGTTCTCCAACATCGACGACGACGGCGTGAGTCTCGTGAAGGCGACCGTGGCGTCCTTCAAGCTCGATAAATACGAGGTCACCGTCGGACGACTACGTGCATTCTACAATGCCCATCAAGGCGACGTTCGCGACCATCCTCCCGCTCCCGGGTCCGGTGCGCACCCGCTCGTGCCAAACAGCGGATGGCGCGAGTCGTTCAACGAGCGCTTGCCCGGTAGCTGGGACGAGATCAACGTGCGCCACGTCGCGGCGTGCGCCGTTGGCGGAGACAACACGGACTACGGTGCTGCCGTTTGGACCGACGCGCCCGGACCAAACGAAGACAAGCCAATGAACTGTATCGATTGGTACACGCTCTTTGCATTCTGCATCTGGGACGGCGGAAGGCTGCCAACGGACGCGGAGTGGAGCTTCGCTGCGCAGAGCGGCGACGAAGCGCGCGTCTACCCCTTTGGCAACGATTTTCCGACGTGGACGGAGCACCACGACGTCATCGCGTCGAACCTGACCGATCCGCCGGCACCCGGCTACAAGTTCACCGAGGGTCCGATGTACCGGAGTCCAGACGATGGACCCTTGCAGATTGCACAGGTCGGCAAAAAATCGGAGCGCTCGGCTTTTGGACAGGCCGACCTCACGGGCAACGTCATCGAGCTCACGATGGAGGAGGCGGACGGGCGTCCCCAGGTATGTAACAACTGCGCGAACGTAGCCTGGCCCGATCCGCCGCCGCACAGTCCACCCATGCAACCGCCGGACTGGCAGACGTTCGATCCACAAACGGGGCTGCCCGTGGGCGACGAATTCGGCGATGAGCGCGCCACCGCAGACGGAATTCGGCTCGCACGCGGCAGCTCATGGCAAGGCCTATCGGGGGATCATCCACTCGCGAACGGACGAAACCGCTTCTGGGCACCGGTTTGGCGGACATACAGCGCCATCGGCGGCCGCTGCGCAAGAAACTGACGCCTTCTAACGGCAAATAGCGTTGCGGCAAGACACCGGGGGCGGATCATCATCGTACCGCTCAGCAAATGGCCTCTGCAGAGTGTACCGGGCACCTTGGGCCGGCGCCGGCAACGGAGCAGTCAATGCTTGGACACGCTGAAGTAACTGAATGTCGACACCTGGGTTTGTTTGGGCCAACTCGGCGAGGTCGAGTTTTTCGTCATCCACCATTAGGCGCCTCCTAAAAAGAATTTGCGCGTTTGCACGAACAGTTTCCATTCATGTTGCCGCATGAAATCCAGGAGAAATAATAAATAGCTGCGCAGAAGCTCGGTAAGGCCTTCAACAAGGCCAAAGTCATCGATTTTTAGCCGCAGCGCCTCGCTCGTGAGCGTTTTCATCGGGATGCCTCGCCCATGGGAATGCCAACCGCGCGCATCGCTCAGCTTCGACGCGATTTCCTTTGCGCGCACCCTCTTCATCTCATCGGTCACGGGCTTCCCGTTCGTCTCGGTCTTCGTCCAATCCTTGAACTTGTATTGTACAAGCCAGCGCTGGAGTAGCTTGATCGAAAGCTCCTTTGCTTCTCGGAACTGCTGAAGCTCCCCGAGGTCGAGTTGCTGAAGCAGGATGCCTTCAGCAGACGTAAGCTTCCCCTCTCGCGCAAGCTCGACGAGGCGGTCGAATTCGTCGACGTAGCCTTGCGCGGGAAGCAGTTGCCCCTTTTTATTCCGGACCTGCGGGTCGATAGGACCAAGCACGGAGAAGTAATCCATCATGATCGCATCGCCAGAAAGCGCGAAGATCGTACCAGCAGACATTGCGCGATCGGGGATAGCAAAGACAACCTCTTTGTAGTGGTGCCGGAGCGTGTCGACCATGCGCTCGACCACCTCGATGACACCTCCGTTTGTATCGAGCACAACGACGAGTCGTGAGGTCTTGCTGTCTAACGACTCGACCGCTTGACGAACGAGGTCGTCCAAGCCAGGCACGATCGGACCGATGCACGCAAGCACGTCGGCGTCGAGCTTGGCTTCGAGCTTCGAGAGCTGCTCTTGGAGGGCTGTGCGCCCCACAGATGACAACGTCATATCGCTCATGCATCGCATCTTTAGCATGAGCGCCTACCCATGAGAATGTACTCTCTTAGGTAGTACAAAATGTGGCAGACGACTTGGCGATGGCGCGCGTGCGAGCCTTCCCCGGCGGCGCGCAGGAAGGGCCGCTTCGGCCCTGACGAGCACCAGCCCAGGGGAAGCAGGTGTGATTGGAGTCAAGGCCATTTTGTTCACGCGTGGGTGGGAAGGAGAGTGGGAGTCCAGGGGCGACCATCGCGCTGGATGGCGTTGACGAGG
>WQYX01000047.1 GCA_009781005.1 Polyangiaceae bacterium
AGTGCGATTCTCTCTCTGGGTCGGTGCGAATTTGCGAACCCGTCCCGGAGAGAGCGCTGCGAACGGGTTCGCAGATCGGCACGAATGCCCCACCATTCGCTACTCGTCGCAAACTTCGCAGCGAGGCTAGGTTAATAGAGCCCTCAAGGTGCATGCCTTGGGGGCTTTGCCGTTTCTCCCGGTGATTTCCCGATGATTCGCACTCGTGCGACCGTTGCGCGCACCGGGGCGGCATTCACGCGGAGAGCGACGTGAGCGCTCGCGAGGGCTCATCGAGGGCGTTCGGGACGGCGTTTCGTGCTCTCCATCTGTCCCGTTGGGGAGAGAGAAACAGAGAGCGTTTAACAGGAGCTTGGACAAGTGACCCAATTTTTAACTCTGGGCGGGCTACGCGAACCGTGGTCGACGCACAGCGATGGGAGGTCGGCGCTCGTGGCGAGCGCTGTTGATCGCCAGGTCAGGGCTCGCAAACGGCTTCGAATGGGTGCGTATTAGGATTCGCTGTCTAAACCCGAACGTCCGTGACCGCGATGCTCGCGCCGCTCGAACACATTCTGCGAACTTGAGGGTGGGCGGCATTGAACGATGCAGCGGCGTAACGGGTGCTGCCGTTCAATGCCCACGATCCAATCTACAGCGGAGGGAGGGTGCCAGGGCCGAGGAAGTCGATGCGCACGCGGGCGACTTGCGTGTACCTCATGTGCGAAGCCTTCAGGATGACTTCGTCGCAGGTAATGGCAATGGGGCGACAGAGTCGAAGTCGAGTCGCTGTTCAACCGAGTCACTCTCAACCTTCCACCCACATGCCGTCGGAAAGCCGAATTAACCGAAATCCTTCGGATTGACCCCACGAAAACATCCGTGAAATCCTATTGGCCGCGTATCCGCAACCGACGGTGAAGTTATCGAGCCCGCTCCCGAGATCATCGGTCAAGAGGTGACGCTTAGTCGCAGCAACAACATCTGGGTCAGTCGTGTATTTTGTTGTCCAGAAATCGGACGCCGCACAGCTTAAGATAGACGGCAGCCGGTGAATTCTGTCCGGTGCCGAGCCCACCTGCAGGATGGCTTGGATCTTCCGGCCACCCCACGAGCGTCTTCACCGGCCCTGACACCGCTGGGGACTTGACCTTGATTGTCTCGCGGTAGTCCCCAGCGGCCCAAAAGACGTCGTCATTGACGAACTGAGAACTGGTGTCAATCATCCCGTTGTCTTCGGGTGCAACGGGAATTCTGTCGACGATAAGAGCAGTACCCATCGAGTAGATGGGATCGCCATTGGGCGCAGAAACGTCTTCGACGAAGTAGTTTCGGCCAACATCGCACATCTGCGAGATGTAATCCGAAGGATGGTGCCCCTTTGGGATATAGACGCGTGGGCAGAGGCTGTCGACCGGGCCACCAATGGCTCCACCGGCGGACACGGCGTTTCTATCGTCGTACATCCGATAGATCACGTTGCCGCCGTTCATTTGGGGCCCGCCCGCATTTCCCCCATTTCTGCCAAACAAGGTCTTTGGATTTCGATTTTCAAGCGCGGAAACCATCCGCTCGACTTCAGGTTTTGCCGAAGTATCTCCCGTGAGGCGTCTCAGAACCACGATGGAACCATTCATCGCGTCCACGAACGACGGGTCATACGGAGACTCGTGCTCATGGCCCCATTGACGGGGATGAAGTGCGTGCAGCGCCATGAGCGCGAGACGGGTAGCGCCTTCGAACACGTCGAGATGGTATGAGACATCGCGCGAAAAAAACCAAGCGATCCACGTCGAGTGACTTCCCGACTGGCCCCGCGGCGAACCGCGCGAGCATCGCGGATGCCTTCAATGAGCGACTACCGAGAGCCTCGTCAGCCTTGCATCGACGCCACTCGCTTGCACTTCGTTGAATGCTATCTTCTTCGTCACGGGAGCTCCACCTCCTGTAGCGGCCGAGTCCCACGCTAGGGATGTCGGCCGTCGCCATCGTACGAAAGAGTGTAGCCGTCCATGAGTAAATCGCGTTTGGAAGCCTTCACCGACGGGGTGATCGCCATCATTATCACCATCCTGGTGCTGGATCTCAAAAGCCCGGCGAGTGCGGACATGTCCGCGCTCCTCAAAATGGTCCACCCTTTTTTGGTCTATGTGGTCAGCTTTGCCACCCTGGCGGTCTACTGGAACAATCATCACCATATTTTCCAAGCCGCCAGGGGGGTTTCCGGAAAGATTCTGTGGTGGAATATTCTGCTGCTCTTTTGCATTTCGCTTTTTCCCCTGACCACCTCCTGGGTGGGACAACAGCTCCATTCGAGGGTCGCCCAGATGACTTACGGCGCCCTGATGCTTGCAGCGAATGTGGTCTGGGCGTTTCTGACCCGCGCGCTCCTGAAAGAACACAGCAAGGACAGCATGCTCGCGAGGGCGCTTGCCGGATCGAGAAAATCCGCGTTCACCATCGCCATTATCGTCGTGGGACTTTTCGCGGGCTGGTTCTGGCCCCCTGCTGTCATTCTCTCCTGCTCGATTTCGCTTGTTCCATGGGTTGTGCCCGACAGACGTATTGAGGAACATCTGCGACTTTCGGAGTCTGTCAACGAGAACGAGACATGGAGAGGAAGATAAGCGGCCACACGGTTCAAGCACGAGCAAGTGTTGATGGCGTTGAAGCGTCGCGAAAAGAAGCGAACGGAGAGTGTCCCTGATGGGATTCCGACCATGGCGCAGGCCGTGCGATGGCTCGCCGATCTCGGGGGCTACACCGGAAAGTCTTCCGGCGGTCCACCCGAATCCATCACCCTCCGCCGGGGGCTCGAACGCGTCCAGATGGCCGTCGAAGGTGTCCTCGCCTGGCAAGACATCTCCAAATGACCCCAATGCTCAGCGCTCGTTGCGGGACGATGCGAATCTGCGAATCCGTCCCCGCTTCCCGCTACTCGAGGCTACTCAAGTCTGGATTCGCAGTGCGATTCTCTCTCTGGGTCAGAGCGAATTTGCGAACCCGTCCCGGAGAGAGCGCTGCGAATGGGTTCGCAGATCGCTACCAATGCCCCACAACATTCGAGACTGTTGTAGCGACTGTCCGCCGCAAACGACGAGCAAAGGAGGTGACCCAGAGCTTCCTCACGGTCAATGAGCGAGCCACTCTGCGTCGACTCCTCGCCAAGTGTCGCGACGCGGCAACGAGGCAGACCGAGTGAGGATGACCGGAGCCGACGAGCAGCGGCGAAGTTGGTCATCTGCTCATCGCCTCATCTCGGGTGCGTCTTTTTTCTCATGAGTGCGCGGCAAGCGAACGCGACAAGCATGAGAGGCAGCCAGACCCAACGGAGTTCGGAAACAATGACCCGGAATCCTTTTTGAGCTGTGAAAAACGCTTTCAGACTCAAGGGAGAAACCTGGATGGGTCGCCACGGAAAGAAATAACGCGCGTTGGAAAACGGCCAGAAGACTGCCACGCCCAGTCCGCCGTTGGTCAGGGCATCGAGCACGATGTGGCTGACGACGGACAGGAAGATCAGCGTGCCGGACAGAAACCGGGAGGCTTTGAGCCAGGGCGCAATCCACGCGCCGAAAGCCCCGCAGAGCAGAGCGAAGAAAAGCGAATGGGAAACGCCCCGGTGTCCAAGCCAACTGGCGTAAGGGATGCCGAGACGAAAACCGATGGCATCGAAATCCGGGAGAAGGGCAAAAACAGCGGCCAGCACAAACAGGCGCGGCGGGATACGGCGCAGCCCCAACGCGACGCCTAAGGCGAGAACCGGCGCGGGATGGGTCAGGAGGCTGGACATGGCTTCACTTAAACCCACTGAGATGAACCACGTACCACTCGCCGCGCCACGAGATGAGTGAGCTCACGTCGAAGCTTCGCTCCTTGTGATCGACGTCGTAGACAATACGTGTACCATACACGCGATAGTAACCGAGCTTGTTGGTCTCTTCGTTCGGCTCGACCCAGCGCGCGCGATCCTCGGGCACCTCCGCGCGAACGAGCTTCGCGCTGGCCGCGCTCTCGCCGAGGCGCTTGTGGAGCGCGTGAATGTCGCGCCCGTACGCAGCCACGAGGCGATGTTTCCAATCGGACGCTGGGTTCGGAATGGCTTTGACCTGCTCGTACGCCGCGAGCGGGAAAAAAGCGATGATCCCTCGATCGGGATCATCCGCAACGACGGCGTCCCAGAGTGCCGCGATGCGCGCATCGAACGGATGGCCCTCTGCTCGCGGCTTGTCGTGTGTTTGAGGGAGCGTCCCCGGATCGATCCCACCATCTTCAGGCAACGAAGCCTTTGCCGCTGCATCGCGGATGGCGGTCGATGTTGCGCCGTCCGACGCGTCCGCATGATCACCCGGCGGCGGAAGTGGGGCAACGGATGCGTCGACGGCGGGTGCGGGTGGCTCTCCGCGCGTGCACGCCGCGGAAAGGAGGATCACGCCGAAAACATCGCGAAGCACGCTGTGCATGGGAGAAACCTACACGGTTCGCGACCGGCCAACATGCGAAGCATCGTTGACGATTCGCGTCCCTCCCGATAGTTTCGTGATGGTCCGCCCTCGGACGGCCCGTGTATGTTGCACGGGTTCGTGTTGGAGTTCGATTCGGGCTGGTCGCTTGAAGGAGATACGCATGCGAAGCATTACGGCCGTCGTCGTGGGTGTGATCACCGTGGTTGGCTGCCTCTCGGCGGCTTGTGAGGGCACCAACAGCGCGCAGGGGACGCCGCCGGCAGCGCCGACCGCGCAACCTTACGGTCAGCCGGGTTACCCGCAGCAATACCCACAGGGCTATCCGCAGCAGGGTTACGCGGATCCAAACTACCCACAGGGCTACCCGCAACAAGGCTACCCGCAGCAGCCGCAAGCGTACCCGCAACAGCCGGGTCAGCCCGCGCCCGCGAGCAATCTCGCCGTCCCCGGTCCCACGGCGTTGCCCTGCCAAACCGACTCGCAATGCATGACGCACAAGTGCAACACGCAGTACGGAAAATGCGCGTTCCCGTGCCAGTCGGACAACGACTGCATCCAAGGGTCAACGTGCTTCGTCGGCGGCGGCGCGCTCGCGGCGTGCCTCCCCAAGCCGGCCGGCCAATAGGAGACGTAGACGTAGACGTGGTCGTTGACTGCGACGGCGACGTGAACAAAAAAATCGGTTCGTCGCCGTTCACGTCAACGTCGCCAATCACGATGACGAGCGGTCGTCTATCAACGATCTATTGAGTGTGCTCTTCATTGTACTCCATGATGGAGTACATCACGGCACGCGGCGTCCCTCCCTCGACACGCACGCGCAAGTCCTCGACGTTGAACGCGCCCGTGCTACCGTGAGAATTCATGGACATCGACAGAGTCGAGAGGTTGATGGAGCAAGTCTTGTCCGAGATGCAGGACCTTCGTCAGACCGCCGTGACCTCGTACGGATTGCAGCAACAATTGCAAGAACTCGAGGCGCAGCTCGACGCCAAGATCGAACATCTCGAAGCGCGGCTCGACGCCAAGATCGAACATCTCGAAGCGCGGCTCGACGCCAAGATCGAATATCTCGCACATGACGTGAAGCTGACTCAGCTAGCCGTCCTGGACCTTTCCAGCGAGGTAAAGCGCATCAGCGACAACCATTCTATGCGTCTCGATGCCCTCGAGGGCGCGGCCCAGTAGGACTGGCCCTCTCACTGCGCCGAGTATGTGGTCGTGAGGAAATCCATCTTCGGGTTCGACGGCCAACTGAGGCCGCGCACCTGCCGATCAATGCATCCTGCAACCGTTGGATTCGACGGGTTCGTGTAGACGCTCACGCCAACGGCGCGCCCGTTCTTGACCGCAACCTTCACCGTGACCGCCGTACCCGCGGACGCGCCGCAGCCGCTAACGAATGTCACGTTCTGCATGGGCGCTTTGAGTTGCGCCTCGGTGAGATCTGGAGCACCGGCGACGCCGATGGCAATCTCCTGGTTGTTCGAGGCGAGCGCCGCTTCGTAGCTGCCGCCGCCGACGTAACCGCCGCCACCGCCCGTAACGCCGCCGGCGCCTCTGTTGACGGCAACTTTTTTGTTGCCTTTGAGCGATCCGCCGGTCGACAGATCGATCGCGGACGGATCGCCCGCGAGATCTCCGCCGTCTTTGCGCTCGCCCACCTTCTTGGCGATGAACATGCCTCCGGCAGCAAGCAGAACGATCGCGAGCACGCCGCCGACCGCGAACTTTGCGAGACCGGCCTTCTTCTCCGCGATCTCGACTTGGGCAACGGCCTTCTTCTCCTGCGCAATCTGCCGATGCATTCGCGCGTGCTCAGCGAACGGTGCAAACTCCTCCCACTCGTCGATCGTTTGCGAAACACCGGTGAGTTCGTCACGCAGGCCGTGGCCCCCCGCGAACGCGTGCGAAGCGATCTGCTGAAGAACTTCGACCGCCGTGAAGGGGCCGTGGTCCATGCGATCCTTGATCACGACGTAATGCGGTCGCGTGTCTTTTTCGAGGCGCGCCTTGAGAGTCGCAAGCTGCATGGCCGGATCGCGCAACGCGGGTGCGGCGGCGACGTTGTTCGTCAGTGCGGGCGAAGAAGTCCCGGCATTCAAAGGTGCGCTCGGCAAAATGGAAAACACCACATCCACTTCTTCCGGCGCGTTGCTCACCGTTGCCGCAACGTGGTGCATCGCGCTGGCGAGCGCACCGAGATCTTCTGGACGTCTCGAAGTTTCGGCGAGCGCCGTGTTGATCAGAATCTCGACGGACTCGGGCAGGCTCGGATTGACATCGCGAGGTCTGCGCATCCCGGGGCCAACGGCGCTACCAGTGATCGCCTCGTAGAACATGGCGCCGATGGCGAAGACGCTTGCGCGCGCATCGCCGGGTGCATTCGACCGCACGAGCTCGGGAGCGAGTGCGGCGCGATCGCGCGGGTTGGATGGCGCGACGGCGAGCTCCGGATGGAAGTGCATCTCGCCGTCCACGCCAGCAGCAATGGCGGAGGGGTGAACGAAAAGCTTCTCGCCGCGATCGTGTCGTTCTTTTAGGTCTTTGCAGACGGGAACGAGCACCGCAAGGATGTCGCCGAGCGGCATGCGCTGTCTACGCGCCTGGTGAGATTCGAGGAGATCTCGGAACGTTGGGGTGGATAATGGAGAAGCGGCGGCAGAAGACGACGACGCGAAAGTCGGCATGGACTGCCAAATAATACAGTGCTCGCCACGCTCTTCAACGATCACGCGCCTGGGGCACAGCGCCTTACGTTTCGTGTAGCCTCAAGCTTGCGCGAACCTGCGTCAAAGCATCTCTGCAAACCGTTGCGAGCGCCGCTCAAGCCCTACTCGCGGGCGGGCTCGGCGTTGATGGTTCGTCCGCCAACGACCTGCCCGACGAGTGCGACAATCGCCCGATCGAGATCGGTGCGGGCGACGGTGACAAACGAAATGCGCTCGCGGATCCGGATGCTGCGCGCGTCGACATTCGGGATGCCGGCATCGTTGAGCATCCTCTGGATGTCGGCGGGCTCGAGCCCGTCGCGACGGCCCACATTGATGAAGACGTTCGCGACACCCGTTCGGTTCTCGCCAGGTTGCGAACGACGAGTCGTCGAGGTCGCGTCGTCGTCGTCGGCAGACTCGATGCTGTAGCCCGGCGCGGGAGGCAACTCGAGCCGCTCATCGCCCTGCGGACGCTGATCCCGAAACGCAACGCGATCGCCGCGCTTGCGTTCACGGCGCGCGGGCATCTCGACGGGGATGCCTTGCGCAGTGACTTCCTCGTCCAGCGGACTCACGCGCTCGCGTCGAGCGCCGTCGCGATGCGGCTCGTCGCGGGACTCGACGGGTATGCCTTCGCGCAGCGTGCGCGGAGATTCATCGCGGCGAGACGGGCGAGACGGTGGATTCTTGGCCCGCCGTGCGTCGGCCGCTTGCGTCGCAACGTCGGCGGTGCTCGTTGGGGCGCCGAGGTGATCATTGAGCAGGCCCGCGACGATCATCTCCGCGGCTTCGTGCGTGAGCAGGCGACGCGCAACGGCAAGATGCATGGGATCGGTTGCTTTTGCCGCGTAGGCGTCGGCGAGGAAGGCGACCACGTCCGCTTCTTGGCGCGTGCGAAGTTCGCCTTTCGTCGGCAACGTGCGCTCGATGGGGCGAATCTTGTACGTGAGCCTCAGCATGTAGAGGCCGCCGACGTCTTTGGGACCGATGACGGAGATGGCCGTGCCCGTGCGACCCGCGCGGCCCGTACGACCCGTACGATGCACGTACTGTTCGGCCGAATCGGGAAAGTCCGCGTTGATGACGTGCGTTAGATGCGAGATGTCGATGCCCCGCGCCGCAACGTCGGTGGCCACGAGGAAACGCAACTTGCCTTCCTTCGTCCTGCCCATGATGCGTTCGCGCTCGCGTTGTTCGAGATCGCCGTTCAACCAATCCGCGTCGTATCCGCCTCGCTGGAGGGCCTCGGCAACGCGCTCGGTCTCGTCTTTCGTGTTGCAGAAAATGATGGCGCTTTCTGGATCCTCGACTTCGATGATTCGAAGAAGCGATGCGCGCTTGTCCCCCTCGCGAACGAGGTAGACGAAGTGGCTGATCAACAAGGCTCCGACTTGATCACTCGAGAGCGTGACGTACTCGGGATCGTGCAAGTGGCTCGTGGCGAGCCGCTCGACGTCCGGTGGGATCGTCGCGCTGAAGTAGAGCCCCTGGCGCTCCTTCGGGAGCATCTCGATGATGGCGTGAAGCTCCTTCGCGAAGCCCATCGACAACATTTCGTCCGCTTCGTCCAAGACGAAGATCCGAATGCGCGAAGGATCGAGCGTGCCGCGACGAAGGTGATCGAGCACGCGGCCGGGCGTGCCGCTCACGATCTGCGCGCCACCCGCAAGCGCTTCGATTTGCCCGCCCATGGGCGCGCCGCCATAGATCGCCGTAACCTTCACGCCGCGGAACTCGGCGATCTGTTCGAGTTCTCTAGCAACTTGCAGAGCGAGCTCGCGCGTTGGCGTGAGGATGAGCGCCTGGACGTGGGGCACCGATTTCTTGACGAGCGTGTCGATGATCGGCAGGCCAAACGCGGCGGTCTTGCCAGTTCCCGTGCGCGCCTGCACAACGAGGTTTTTCCCGCGCACGGCCGACTCGAACACGGCGAGCTGAACGGGCGTCGGATGAACGTAGCCCATCTTGTCGATGGCTTTGCGGACGTCGTGACCGAGCGGCAGCACGTCGAAGGTCGGCTTGGGGGCCGCGTCTTCTTCGCTGGGATTCGAAGCCATTCCTTGCATCATTCAGGCATCCTTATAAACGACTCGACCTGGCGACGCACGCGTCCCACGGAAGCAACCTGGCGCACGGCATCGGCCTCCGCCGCGCGGTCGAAGCGGTAGACGGCGGCGAGGGCATCGATTCCGCGAGGATCGCCCTCGCAGATCCTTGCAATTTCGGCGTGCCGTGACCACGCGGAGCGCCGGCCGTCCTCGAAGGCACGTGCGGCTTCTTTGCGGTCGCGACCGCGACTCGCCTCGAGCCGTGCTGCCTCGCTCGCACGAGCAAGCTCGCGCAGCCCGTCGGCACACGCGCGACCAACGCCGGAGGAGGCGGACGAGCCGGACGGCTCCGTGTAAACTGCAGGGATCACCTGGACGGCGATCGACAGGACGAACGCGGTGGTGAAGACGATGAACGCGCCATAGACGACGCGGCTCACGGGTCTCGCCGAAACCTTGCGTGCAGGTCTTTGCGGCACGAGAAACCGTCTAGCCCCGGGCTTCGTCATGCGTCAACGCAACTGACCAACGGACGTGACTCGGAGAACCTTGACCCATCGAGGAGCGCCCCCTTATATTCTTTCAAATATTTCTGAAAAATGTAGATCGCTTCAACGATGACGTTCTCCGCAGCCCTCCGCACCCTCCACGACACGGCCGTCGCCGAGCGCGTTGGTGAGCGGACGGCCTCGCGCCTGAATGACGTTCGCGTCTTCGTCGCGCACGAGATGCTCGAAGTCGAAGCGCTCATCGCACGCCACACGAATGGCCGGAGCAACGGCTCCGGGGTTGCCGGCGTTCCGCCCGCAACCCATGCCGCGCGCCACTTGTCCGACGCCGGCGGCAAGCGCGTGCGCCCGATGGCGCTCTTGCTCGCGGCCGCTTGCTTCGGTCCGATCGACGTTCGCGCGCGCGAGCTCGCCGCGGCCGCGGAGCTCGTTCACATGGCCACGCTGCTCCATGATGACGTCGTCGACGACGGCGATCAGCGCCGCGGCCGGCCAACGTCGCGCCGCGTTTGGGGCAACGCCGTCAGCGTGCTCGCGGGCGACTTGCTCCTCGTCGAGGCGCTGCGTCTCGCCGCGCACGCGCATGCCGAGACTTGGACCGAGCTCATCGACACGTTGGGCCTCCTCGTCGACGGCGAAGTCGTGCAGCTTCGCGGGCGCCTCGCCGTGTCGCTGGAGGAGTCCACGTACTTCGAGATTGTGCGGGGCAAGACCGCATCGCTCTTCGCGTGGGCGCTGCGCGCGGGCGCGCGGCAAGGCGGCGGCTCACGAACGGCCATCGACGCGCTCGGCGCATTCGGAGATCATCTCGGTGTTGCATTTCAGCTCGTCGACGACGTGCTCGACTACGCCGGCGACGCGAACATGACCGGCAAGACCGTGTTTGCCGATCTGCTCGAAGGCAAGATGACGCTGCCGCTGCTCCGCGCGGCGGCGATGGACGCAACGCTTCCTCCGCTCATCGCTCGCGTACGAGACGGCGACGTGGACACCGCGGTGCATATTGCAGCGCGCGTGCGTGCTCTGGGTGCGTGCGACGCCACGCGCGACATGGCACGAAGTGAGACGGCTGCGGCGCTCGTGAGACTCGAGGCCGTCCCTTCGTGCGCTGCGCGGGACGTCCTTGCGGACGTCGCTCGCGACCTCGTTGCGCGGATCTGTTGACGTGAGCAAGGAGAAGCGAACGCTATGGCCGAGCGAAGCCGCCGTGAGCGACGTCGTGGGTCGACTCATGGAGTTCTGGGGCTTCAAGCGCAACATGGGTCGCATCTGGTCGGTGCTGTATCTTTCGCACGCGCCCCTGAGCGCCGAAGATCTGCGCCTCTCGCTCAAGCTTTCGAGCGGCGCGGTGAGCATGACGCTGAACGAGCTATTGCGCTGGGGGATCGTGCGCAAGGTTTGGGTGCAGGGTGAGCGAAAGGATTTCTACGCAGCCGAGGTGCAGTTGTGGCGCATGATCTCCCGCGTCTTGAGCGAGCGAGAGAGGACCGAAATCCTCTCCGCCGTCGAGGCGTTCGAGGACGCTCTCGCCCAGGCGAAAGCGCTTCGCCACTCGACCGATCCCGAGACGCGCGAGCGCGCCGAATTGCAAATCGAGCGCATCAAGATGCTCCTGGAGCTCGCGAAGCTTGGAAAACGACTCATCGACACGTTCGTCGCCACCGCGAAGATCGACGCCGAACCGCTCGCGCGATTTCTCCTGCGGCACTCTCCGCCGCCATCTTCCTGACTCTGTTTGGTAGGGGCGCAGCATGCTGCGCCCCTGCGGCGCACGCGCAGTCGTCGTCGACCGCGCCGTCCATCACGCACAACGACTACTCGCTCGAGCTCGTACAGGGTCCGCTCATCGCGCCCGGACGTATCACGGGACTTGCGGGGGCAACGACGGCCGACGCCGAAGCCGTGGAAGGCGTGTACAACAATGCGGCGGCGCCGGCCGTGCGCGAGCCTTTCAGCCTGCGCTGGTTCGATTACGACATCTCCATCGGACTCGCGTTCCCCGGCGCATACGGAAATACCGATTTTGCCAATCGTGGAGAGAATGGCAATCAGCGTCTCATCCAGCGAACGTCGAGATTTCTTTATTACAATCTTGGATTGCAGGTGCAGTTCGGCCAGCTTGGAATGACCGTTTTAGGCGATTTCTTGAGTTATGATGTTGGCAGTCTTTCGTCGTCCACGTCCTCGCTGGCGCTCACCACCGGGCGCATCCATGCTGTCGCGGCTTATGGTCTGCTCGACAATCAGGTCGTGATCGGCGCCGGCGCCCGCATCGTCGTCGTCAACATCGCCATGCAGGGCGGCGGCAGCGTCATTCGAATGGCGGGTGCAGCACCCGAGGTTGGCGTCATTGTCAAACCCAACGAAAGCCAATGGCGTGTGGGGGCCACCGCACGCGCACCCGTAGAGGCCACCAATATCTCCACCAGCAGCACCACCGTGGATCCGGTCACCGGCGTACGGCAAGCGGGTGGATTCATCATGCCCGATCGCTTCGTTCAGCCCTGGGAGATCGAGGCCGGTATTGCATGGCAATACGGTCCGCGACCTCTCAACCCTCCCTGGATCGATCCAGACAAAGACGAGCAGGCCCTGCGCCGTCGTATCGCGCGCGATCGAGCCGACCGCGCAACGTTGCGAGAAAACGATCGCGCGGCCCTGCCCCCTGCGACGGCGCAGGATCTTGCGGCGCGAGCGGCTCTCGAGGCGGCTGCCGCGCGCGACGAGCTCGCCGCGCGCGACGCAGAGGACAAAGAGCTTGCCGGAGCACGGGAGCGCCTCTACCGGGAGCGCGAGGCGCGCAACCTGAATTGGCCTCGCGAGCGCGTGCTTCTGCTCGCGAGTTTGCTCATGACGGGCGCGAGCAGCAACGCCGTCGCACTCGAAGGATTCATCGATCAGAAACGCGATCTCGTCGGCCGGAGCGTCTCACTCTCCCCGCGCTTCGCATTCGAAAGCGAGCCTCTTGCAAACTTCCTTCGCGTGCGCGCGGGCGTATACTTCGAACCGAGTCGCTTTTTGGACGGCACCTATCGCCAGCACTTCACGTTCGGGACCGACTTTCGGCTCTTCTCGTGGGACGTATTTGGCATTCTCAAATCGCAGACATGGCGCCTCACGACCTTTCTCGATCTTGCGCCCCGATATCAAAACTTTGGATTCAGCATCGGCGCCTGGCACTAGCACTACTGCCGGAACTTCGTTCCGGGCTACGCGTTTCCGCTTCGCGGAAACCAGTCGTGTTCACTTGTCTCAAGGGGCGCGGCGCCCCCTCTTGCCCGCTTTCGCGGGCAATTCACCCCTCCGAAAAGCCGCTCCCGCGGCTTTGCTAGCACCACTGCCGGAATACTTCCGGCAGTAGTGCTAGTTAGTTGCTTCTTTGTCTCACCACCGGCACCCTGCCCTTGCTCCGCCATGAAACTCAGTATCGAAATCGCCCAGACCATTCTGGATGGCTTCAACCGACACTACCGCCTCTTCCGTGCCACGAGCGCGAAGGCCAAAGAGCGCTACGAGAACGCCGACTGGGTAGGCGCGCGCCTGGCCTCGCAAGAGCGCATCGACATGTACGACGAACGCGTGGCCGAGGCCGTGACCGCCGTGACCGAGCGCTTCCCGGGCGCAGGCCGCGAAGAAACACTCTGGCCGATCATCAAGCGGGCGTACATTGATCTGCTTTACGAGCACAAGCAGCCCGAGTGCGCCGAAACCTTCTTCAACTCCGTCTCGCGCCATATCATCGACCGCCGCTACCACCGCAACGAGTACATGTTCAGCCGCCCCTCGGTCTCGACCGAGCACCTCGACGGCACCGAGCCCACCTACCGCTGTTACTACCCGCAGAACGACGAACTTCGCGGCACCTTCTTCGCAATCCTAAAAAGCTTCGAGCTCAAAAACGAATTTCAAAACTTGCGCCGCGATCTCGACTACCTCGCGCGCGCCGTGGCCGAGCGCTTCCCTCGCGGCTGGGAGCGCCATCCAAATTTCCAGCTCCAGGTTCTGCGCTCGCTCTTCTTTCGCAACAAAGCCGCCTACGTCGTCGGTCGTGTGCTCAACGGCACGAACCTCATGCCGTTCATCGTGCCGCTGCTCCAAGACAACGCGGGACTCGTTTACGCCGACACGCTGCTTATCGACCCCCAAAACATCGGGCGCATTTTCAGCCTCGGGCGCGCTTACTTCATGATCGACATGGAAGTACCCTCGGCCTACGTCGCTTTTCTTCAGTCGCTTGTTCCAAGCAAACCAGAAGCGGAACTCTACACGATGGTGGGCCTGCAAAAGCAGGGCAAGACCCTCTTCTTCCGCGATCTGTCGCACCACATCAAGCATTCGAGCGACGCATTCATTCTCGCGCCCGGCACGAAAGGAATGGTGATGTTGGTTTTTACCCTTCCTTCCTTTCCGTACGTCTTCAAAGTCATTCGCGACTGGTTTGCGCCGCCAAAAGACACGGATCGAAAGCAAGTCGAAGCCTGCTACCACTATGTCAAACAGCACGATCGCGTAGGTCGCATGGCCGACACCCTCGAGTACGCGCACGTTGCGTTCCCGCTCGAGCGCTTCGATCACACGCTCGTCGAAGAGCTTCGCAAGCTTGCCCCCTCCACCGTTGAAATCGATGGCGACCACATTGTCATCGAGCATCTTTACACCGAAAGGCGCCTCATTCCGCTCGATGTCTACCTCCGCGACGCCAACGACGTGCAGATGCGCGATGCCATTCGCGACTATGGCATTGCGCTCAAAGATCTCGCGGGTGCCAATGTTTTCCCAGGTGATTTGCTTCTGAAAAATTTTGGCCTCACGCGCTACGGGCGCGTTGTTTTCTACGACTACGACGAACTCTGCCCGCTTACCGAATGCCGCTTCCGAGGCATGCCAAAACCTCGCGACGACGACGACGAGATGGCAAGCGAACCGTGGTACTTCGTGGATTCGCGCGACGTGTTCCCCGAGCAGTTTCCCACGTTCCTGTTCCCTCCCGGCAAGGCACGTAATATCTTCCTACAAGAGCACAGAGATTTGGCCGATCCGCTCGCGTGGACTGCGCAGCAAACGCGTCTTCGCGAAGGCGTGATAGAAGACATTTTTCCCTACGCACAAGAGATCCGTTTCTCACGGCGATACGGACCTGTGCGGGACGACAAGGAATAGACCTCGCCTGCCAACCAACCCTCGTCGGCGATCAGCCGAGACTTCAAGGAACTTCATCCATTTCCTTCGCAAATGGGGCGAAGCTGTCTGGACACGAAGTCTTGAGGGTTTCGACGTTCGACTCGAGAGCGATGTCCTCCAATACTTCTGCGTTCACTTCTCTCCCAAGTGCGCGTGCAAGCACGCACTTGGGATGATTCGAAGTCGGATTTTCTTCCGCGCCCCAGAGCTTCTCGGGATGTTCGGGAATGGGGGCACGCTTCGCACGTTTATATGCCACGCGGTTGATGGCATTGGGATCGCCAAGTGCCCATGCTTCGATCATGCGGCAGGGCGTTGCCTTCACACAATGAACGTGCTCCGCGTGCTCCACACGCTCAAATCCTGACTGGATCTCATGGTGCATCTCCTTCAGCTTCCGGAGTCGCTCCCGCTCGGACTTCTTCTTTCCAGGCACGCGATCGACATCTTTCACGAAGACAAGCAAGTCGTAATTGTTAATCGCAGCAATTGACAACGCTTTGGCAGCACGATCCCCATGGCCCGGAATACGGGATCCGAACTTTCCAAGGAGCGTTACGCGCTGACCGTCAATGACCTCAATAGGAAGACGGGATTCAAGCAGCTTTCGAACGATGGGCGGCATGTAGCCCTCCGTCGTGCGCGGCGTCTTTTTCCCGCGAAGGGTTTCGATCGCGTCAAGGCGCCCAATTTCCGAGCGTCCCTCGCCGACGACAAGCACCCGGATGGGCGCGCTCATCACGATGTCGTCCGGGAGTACGTGGATTGCACGAGCCTCTCCTCCCCAACGTTGTACCAAAGCTCACCGGGTTCGAGTTGTGCGCGCAACCGCTCGTAACCCACAGTTTGCGTGAGCGGCGTGACTTGAACGGTTCCCGATCGACCACGAGTCACGAGGATCGCGCTCGAGTCAGGTACATAGTTCAACGTAATTGGGCTATGCGTCGTCGCGATCACTTGCGTTGTCTCGCTGATCTCCTCGAGCAAGCCGGCAACACCTCCAACGAGCCGTGGATGCAGGCCGTTTTCGATCTCGTCGAGCAACATGATACTTGGACGCTGCTCCCAATAAGGAATGGATGCGATGGCCAGCAGCCTGAGCAAACCATCGCTTACCTGCTTTGCATTGAAAGATTTCTGCTCACGGTTCCACCGTTCTTTGATGGCCAAATATTTCCATCCATCTTGGCTTTTAGGTTCAACATCTACGAGACGTGGATAGTGCCGACGAACACGCTTGACGAAAGCCGCAAAGTGTTTCGGGTCACGACCTTTCAGTTCATGAAGAAAACTCGCAAGGTTATTCCCGCGTTCGCCAACGTGTGTGGCGCTTGCTTGTGAGGGCTCGCGAAGAAGCGTGGGATCGAGCAACCAAAGTGGTCGGATACGCTCGGCCCATTGCTTGAGGGCAAGAAGACCAGGGTACTTTGCGGCATCTTCTTTCGCGAGCGTTCCAAGCCAGGACTGCGGGTAGGAGAGTGGCGGATACTTGTCATGCTCCGCTGTCGACTCTCGAATGAGCGTTGCATTTCGCCCTTTCCGATCAAGAAGCAGACGCCACTCTTCATCCTTATCCTTGACGTTGCGAGTATGGACGGTTTCGGCGGCAATCCCAGGGTACCGGCGTGCACCAAGCGTGAGCTCCCACCTGAGGACCGAGCGACCCATTTCGACTTCGACTCCGAGTGTCATCTTTTGATTGGCCGATAAGAGATGGGGCAAGTCGAAGTAATCCCACTTGTGTGCATCGAGAAGTTGTTCGATGTTGCCGCGAACGAGCGAACCAAGCACGTTGAGCGCTTGAAGGACCGTCGACTTTCCAGCACCATTCGGCCCTGCAAGGATCGTCAGTCGAGACGTCTTGATGCGTGTTCCGCGCCCCTTGGTTGTACCGAAGGACTTGAAATTGCGAATCTCGATAGCGCGCAGCAAAGTTCGCCCGTCATACCGAGAGGCCACGACATTCGGTAATGTGAGTTGCGGCTTTTGGAGCAAGTACGTTCGGCAACGCCAGAGGCCACCACCACGCTGCGTCGCCATGCTTGGGGTGTCACCAGCACTACGGAGCGACTCGATAATCTCCTCAGCGTCTGCAGGGCCTGGCGAATCAAGAAGCGTTGGAACGACGCGCATGATGATGTCCGAGGCCTCAATGACGCGTCGAAAAACAGCCGCTTCCTCCGCGGAGCCCGGCTCGGTCTGGAGTAGCTCGTTACCTTGCGCGCTGAGAACGAGCTGTCCATAACGACGTTCGGCGAGTTTGAGCGCCTCCGCTGCTTCGGCATAATAAGAATGGAACCGCTCTCCCTTCAGAGTTGCGGCGCGAGCAGCCTCCGCGAGATCGCCAACGCGCGCTGCCTCATTGAGTAACCAACGAAGCTTAGGGAGCGAGCTTATATATGGAATCTTTGTGCTTGCCACCGGAAGCCTCTCGCGAGCCAGTTGGCAGCCGATGCTACCACGTGCGACTCCCTCTTGCGTGGGCATCACGACCTTCCATACGCTCCGAAGTCACACCCTTCCGCGGGAGACAATCATGAGCAAGGCGAAGACGAAGATCTCGATGAGCAGGAGTGCAAACGAAGATCAGAAAAAGCCCGAGATGCTATTTCCGTGTCGCGGAAAGTGGCATCGACGCGTTGAATGCAAGCGCTGTAGCCAGCATGCTGCGCCCCTACGATGTGTTCGACGTGTCGAGTGCGCGTTCAATGCTGATTGACGTGTGTGTAGCAGCTGCAGGCTCCCCTGCCCGCGCGCAGGAAGGCGCGCCCTGAGGTCCCGCCGCAGGCGGGCCGAGGACGCGCGCCTGACGAGCACGAGGCCAAGGGGAGCACGCGCGATGAGCGAAGCGAGACGCGCGGAGGGGTCTACTCAATTCAAATGATGCTTGTCCGTATTGGATGAAGCCGGATCGTGATCGAGAAAGACGGTGGTGATCTCGCGCTCGAGAGCCGCCGTAAGTTCAGGCTCGAGCCCGCTCACGGAGCCGGCCGATCGCTCGACGTTGCGCTGGTAGATGAAGACGCGAGCCTGAAGTCCGCTTCGCGGATTCGCGTCGTCTCCTTCGTCCGGCGGTCGCGCGTCCACAATCACCATTGCGCGCGGATCTACGCCGTCGACCACGAGCTCGGCACCCGGGATATCGACGATGTAGACTTCGGCATCGCGCACCCAGCGACCGAGCAGCGCATCGAGCCTCTGAACCACGCGCCGGACGATCTGTGCGAACGCATCTGGTGAAGGTGCCCAACTTGGCGGCGGCCGGCTCATATCGAGCGCGCGCGCGCGAAGGAAAGCCTCCACCGCGCCGCGCACGTCGCCTGAATCGTCGCGCAAAAGGCCAAGGTAGTAGTGCGCGTCGGCGTGCTCGGGATCGACGCGCACGGCTTCCTCGATATAGGAGAGCGCCTTTTCGGACTCACCGAGCTCGTAGAAGGCACGCCCGATGAGAAAGACGTAGCTCGATGTTTCGAACGGTGGCTCTGGGAGACGCAGCATGCTTTTTTTGGCTTCCTCGACGTCGCCCTTTCCGAGCAGCGCATCGACACGGAGAAGGAGACAATCCAAGATCTCCTCCTTGGTCTCGGCATAGTCGAGCGCATCGTCGCAGAGTGCGATCGCCTCGTCCCACTCCGAGAGCGGATTCATGAGCACCTCGGCGGCATTCAGCATCGCTTCGAGGTAGGTCTCATCGAGCGCGATCGCTTGCCTGTAATGCTCGAGCGCTTCATCGGTGTCGCCGACCAGCGCGGCAGCGTACCCAAGGAGGTTATGGACTTCAGGCGACTGCGGATCGAGCTCCAACGCGCGCCTGGCACACGCGCTCGCTCCGGGCGCATCGCCTTTCTGAGCAAGATCCCAGCCCCGATCGAGGTGCGCGGAGAGTTGGTCCATCGATCCAATCGCCCGTTTTGGCGCAAACGAGCGCCCCACGTCAAGCAAACATACTGGTCCGCGGCGACGTCTGCACGGCCACCCGCGCTTGCGTGGCTTGGCCGATGCAGCCACGATCTCAAAAATATGCTCCGCCTGCGTGTCGCCATCGGTGTGCTCTTCGTCGTGGCCGCGGCTGCGGCGGGATGCACGCCGCTGCGCTACGTCACGCAAGCGGCAGCGGGCCAGGAGCAGCTCAATGGTCGCGGCATCGCGATCGACGAAGTCGTCGAGCACGACTACCTCGATCGAAGAACGCGCGAGCTTCTCGTGCATGTTGCACGCATCAAAGCCTTTGGTGAGCGGCACGGACTCCGTCATACAAAAAACTACGAACGCTATCTGTGGCTTGGCCGGCCCGCGGTCGTGTGGGTCGTCTCCGCGTGCGACCCACTCGCGTTCCGGCCGAAAACCTGGCACTTTCCGGTCGTCGGGAGCCTCACGTACACGGGATGGTTCGATCACGAAGAGGCACGCGCGTACGCGGGCGATCTCGCGCGGGCCGGGCTCGACATCGACGTGAGACCATCGCCCGCGTACTCGACGCTCGGCTGGTTCGACGATCCGGTGCTCTCCACGATGCTCGTGCCCGGCGACGAAGCCCTCGGTGAGCTCGCCGAGGTGATCTTGCACGAGACGTTGCACGCGACGTTCTACGTTCCCGGTCAGAGCACGCTCAACGAAAGCGTCGCGTCGTTTTTCGGCGAGACACTCGCGGTTCGCTACCTCGACGAAGCCATCGGACCAAATTCAAATGAGAAGGAGGCGTTCGTCGCACTCCTCGCTCGCAGCGAGGAGCGAGGACGCGCCATGCGCGATGCATACTTCGAACTCGAGCGCCTTTATGCGTCACCTCGGTCGCAAGAAGAAAAGCTCGCCGGCAAGAGCCGCATCACGTCGATGCTTCGCACGACGCTGCATCTCACGATATCGAACGCCACGCTCATCCAGTACAAAACGTATGGCTCGGGACAGGAAGAACTCGCGGCGCTCTTTCACGCGTGCGGAGAGAGCTACCCGAAGATGCTCTCGGCGCTCGATCGGGTGCGCGCCATCGCGAAGAGCGCGCCACCGCACGCCGATCCCGCCAAGCTTCTCGAACCCATCCTCCCCCGCGGATGTAATTAAGTGGCGAGACGCGCGGTGGGGTCCACTTAATCGTGCACGACCACGCGGGTGCCGGGGTTGCGGGACGTTGACATCACGCCATGCCACCCCTCCGGCATTTTGGGCTCTGACCATCCAAAGAGGGCCTTGGCATCCATGGGTGCCAGATTCACGCATCCATGGCTCTGCGTCCGGCCAAAGTTGTTATGCCAGAATGCTCCGTGCAGCGCGTAACTGCCATTGAAATACATAATCCATGGCACGTCCTCGAGGGAGTACGGGCCGTCGCTCGCCACGTCGCCGTCCATGGTGGCTGCGATATGCTTCTCGCGGATGCGGAAGGAACCCGTCGGGGTGCGGTGGTCCTTCTCCTTATCCACGTAGTTCTTCTTGCCAGTGGAAACCGCGGTGGCAAAGACTGCCCTATCCCCTTCGAACGCAACGAGCGTTTGCGACGTGAGGTTAACGTCGATCCATTTCTCATTGGGCGCGAGATCTTTGGGCGGATCGCCGGGCTTCGTCTTGATGCCATCGGAAGCCCTCATCCAATAGCCCTCGCCGGTCTCGTCGTACGCGGCGCCGTTGATGGTGACGCTGTCGCCCGTGAGGCGCACGACGGTCTGACGCGGGATCGATTCGCCCGTTGTCACGGCCTTGCGGCTCGCGCTCAGGGCGTACTTGCGCGCTCTGGTGGAGAGGACGATGCCGACTTGGGGGGCCTTGCCATTGCTTTCTGCGGACGCGTCGAACCAGAGTCCGTGAAACTCGCTGGGGGTCTTGTTGACGTAGATACGATCGAACGGCGCGATGAGGCCGCTCGTCGTGCGCCACCACCGAGCGCCGTTCGACGTGAAGTCTTTGTCGAGCGCGAGGTAGAAGCCTTTGACCATGCGGCGCGCGATGGGCCCCTCGCCTTTGAGCTCGTCGAGCGTGATCTGCGGCTTGCCGCCGTCGTAGTCGCGCAAATACCAAGGAACGCCCGCGTCGAGCGCGTCGCCGTCCGATGATTCCGTGGCGATCGTCCGCGTGAGGGAGAGAGCGGAGGCACCCGCGTCGAGATCGCTCTGCGCCGTTTCATCCTCGCTCATACGCGGCTTCGGCTTGCGCGGAGCGAGCCACGGCTCGAGCCGCGCGCGTTCCTCGCGCGACGGGATTTGCCGATAGAGCGGCGTGCCGTTCGTCACGTTGTAACCGTAGTCGTACGGCAAAGAAGAGACGGTGTCGGGCGGATGCGGCGCGTACTTGATGCGCGGATGATTCAAATCCAAAGTTGCATATTTTCCGCAAACGAAGCCGCCCTGAACGATCTCGTACCAGCCTTCTTTGCAGTTCGATTTTGGATGCGCCTCGGGGATGACCGGAACGCGCGAGCCCTGACGGATGTAGCCGAGTCTGACGCTGCCCGAGCGATCGTTCGGCTTTCGATCTTCCTTCGCCCACTCCATGTCGCTCATCACGGGCGTTTGCATGTAGAGTGCACCAATGAAGGGGCCGTCCACGGCAGCGCCAGCATCCTCCTTGGGCGCGGCCGCTTGGCTCGCAGTGCCGGCATCGCGCGGTTCGGCTGCACCTTCAGGAGATGCGGAAGCTTGTGGTGCTGCGGTTTTCGCAGGAGCAGGACCGGGCACCGGTTTGCGTTCGGTGCACGCGGTGAAGATCGCCGCGATGGCTGCGATCCCAATCACGCAGGCCACGCCGAGGGTTCTGACAGGACGAGGAAACATCCGCGCTCCTCTCTGCCAAAGAGTCGGGGAAAGAGCCAATTTTTCGCTTCGGGAACAAGATTGTGAGCTATCGACAAGTGCTTGGTCATGCCCGTTGCTTCGTCCTACGGTGCGTTCGTGAGCAGGGTCGTCCGTGGCGAGTAAGGCGTATGCACTTCGCGGCAACCCGGAACGTGGCGCCACCGAGATCGCACCGACGGCGCCGCACGCAACGCCCCACGCGGGCGCCGACAAGAGCGGTCCGGCTCGCTTCTGGGCAACCCGCGCGTTGCGTACGGCCGGCGTGATCGCGCTCGCCGCGTCACTCGTCGCGCACGGCATCTTCACGCCGTGGGAGCTCTTGCCGAAGCGATCGGGCGTCAAGTTCAAGGACGTCGAAGGCGAGCTCACGATCCCGATCGATTTGCTCGGCGAAGAAGCGCCACCGCCGCCGCCACCACCAACGGAGACGCACGAGACTCCGAACGAGAAAGACACCCATTCTCCTCTGGCGCATAAGCCCGATGCATCGGCGCCGAAGCACAAGCTCGATGCCGGGGCAGACGCTTCTCTGCAGGCGACCGACGCAGGAGCCGACGCGGGCGTGGATGCGGGCGCGAGCGGTCCGCGCGATCCGGGATCGATGATCGGCATGGCGGGCCTGGTGACGGCCGGGCAGGTGAACGTCACGCTGCTCGTGAACGTCGCGGTCATCCGGAAGAACTCCGTGGGTGCGCGCATGGGACCGCTCCTCATGGCGATCCCGCAGTGGCAGGAGTTTATGCGAGGATCCGAGACCGCCGTCGATCCCATTCGCGATACCGATTGGATCCTCATCTACGGGCCGTCACTCATTCACACCGATCGCGACGCGGTGCTCGTCCGTTATTCGGTATCCGACGAACTCGTCGACGACGCCATCGACGCGATTGCTGCAAATTACAAAGGAGGCGGCGCGTTCGACGCGGGCGTGCCGGGCGTGAAGTCCTCACTCGGACACGCGGACAACGCCGAGCGAGTCTTCTTGCGCGTGCAGCCGCACGTGCTCGTGGTCGTTCCAAAGGACAAGGCGAACGAGTTTGCACGCGTGCTCAAGCGCGCGCCCGTTTCACCGAGGGTTCGCCCCGGAGAAGCCATGCGGCTCACGGTGAAAGATCCGTGGAAGCAGGTTGTGATCCCGGGACTGAAATTCGACAAGTCGCTGAGCGAGCTAAGACTCTGGATCGTGCCGCGCGCATCCGACGGCGGCGCCGACGTGTTCGCGGAGGGCGACTGCACGGACGAAGCGGCGGCAGCCGACACGGCCAACGTGCTGACGGATCTCATTGCCCGACAAAACTCGTCGGCGTTCGTGCGAATCGCGACGCGCGGTCTTCTCAACGGCGCGCGCGTCGTGGCCGACGGCACGCTCGTGAAGCTCCATATCTCGGCGAGCCGAGATCAGCTCGAGTCAGTCTTTCAGACCGCAGGAGCCTTCCTCGGCGCCGCCGTTGAACCGCCACCCGGCGCACCACCTCGCTGAGAGCGTGTAGGGCAGCCTGCTGTGCGAAATCGATTCGGCTTCGCCGGCGCCTTCGGCGCTGTCGGCCCGCCTGCGGCGGGACCTCAGGTGGGCGCTGCGGTGCCTGCGCACGTACGACAAGTACGCTTTCGCGGGCTCCTCGCGCTCCGCCCTAGCCTCGACTCGCTCGCGACGGCTGCCCTACACGCTCTGAGATTCGGTTCGTCGCCGTCGCGGTCAACGATCACGATCACGTTCGTTGTCGTAGTCGTTGACGTGGTCTTTGACGGCGACGGCGACGAAACGCGGGAACGGATCAAGACATCGCTGACTCGACCGCTTTCAAGTTGACGTGAGGTCGAGGCGGGGCCGAGCAGCGGACCGGAATAGCCTGTTCTGGCTTTGAGGACCGCAGCGCAGGCCCCAACGATGAGATCACGTCAAATCGAAAGCGGTCTCGTGATAATGAGGGCGCGTGATGATTCACGCGCGGCTCCTTCGTCTCAGCGTTCTTCTCGCTCTCGTCGCGACGGGTTCATTCGCGATCGTCGGTTGTTCGAAAAAGGTTGGCGAGCCGGCGAGCAGCTTCAAGCCCACCGAAGCGCCAAAGCTGCCGGCAGGACCCGACAAGCTCCAGATCGTCGACACCAAGGTCGGCACCGGCCCCGAGGCAAAAGCCGGCGACACCGTAAAGGTGCATTATACAGGTATGCTCCTCAACGGGAAGGAGTTCGACAGCTCGCGCGACAGGGAACCATTCGAGATCTCCCTTGGCACGGGGCAAGTCATCAAAGGATGGGACGAGGGTCTGCCAGGCATGCGCGTCGGCGGCAAACGCACCCTCACCATTCCTTCCGACTTGGCCTACGGCGAGGACGGCAGCGGCGACAAGATCCCACCCAACGCCGCGTTGAAGTTCGATATCGAGCTCGTCGAGATCGTCCATGCTGACGCAACCCAATAGGATGGGCGCAGCATGGTGCTAAGGATCCTACACATTTTTCAATCCTTGGCGTTTTGACTCACACGCGCCACGATGCACCTCGGAAAAACAAGCACACCGAACGCATCGCTCCGAGCCACCGAGAATCCTATCGGTGGACGCAGTTGGTCGAGCAAGTGCACGAGCGTGTGGGCGATCGAGCCCAAGTCGTTCATCTGCTCGATAGCGAAGCAGACGCCTACCTAATTGCCAGGTCGATCGTCGCACCCGAAGACCACTTCAGTGAGGCCACTTTGGCGAGCTAGGTCACATGTGTCTGCACAGAACTGGATTCTCGTCGGCGCTGCGAAATTGTCGAAGTGCCAGCCGTCTGCCATGGAGCAATCCGCGCTGTATGGGAGGAGGGTCTGTACAGCCTGCCCCGGAGGCGTGTACGCAACATCGACTTTATTGAAATCGAGCGTTCGACCGTCTGGCGGATTCGGTATATTGAAATCGCAGCTCACGACGTTACCGCGGATGGTATTCAACGCCGCGAGAAGCGCCGAGCTCGTATCCGCTGGATTGCTGGCGACGTCGACGGGGATGAGGGATGTGCCGCCCGCGTTCGCAAGTGTGGTGAGATTGGCAGTGTCCGGACCGACGCCAATCACGTACGTCGGGATCGTTGCCTCGACGCTTGCGATGGCATTGGCACTGGCTATCAGATTCGCGTCTGAGTTGATGTCGGCGTAGTCCTGCAGCGGGTCAGCGCCATTGATGCAGCCCAGACGATTCGGAGCAGGAAGATAGGAACAACAATACGGCTCGCCATCCGTGATAAGGACAATGACCGTCCTTCCTTCTGGGTGCGCGGCGCTGATCGCATGTGCTTGATAAATGGCTCCGTTGACCGCGGCAAGCGTGGGGGTATCCGCTCTCAGCGGCAAATGGGTGTCGATCGCAGACCTGAATGCCGTGTCGTTCGGAAGCGCGGTGAGCGGTACATTTGCGGTGTAGTAATCCGACGCGTTGCATGAATTCGCTGTGTTCGGGAAGAACGTGAGAGCGGCGTTGATGCCCGCGGAGCCATTGTTGGCGAAGAAAGCCTCGATGGCATTGGTAACAGGAACCCAGCGTTCTTGAGGATCGTAGCTCGTATTCTCCCCCAGATCACCCATGGTGCCGGATCTATCGAGCATGACGACCAGGTTCTCGGGGGCAAACTCAACGGGGACTGCCAACTCGCTTGCCACCAAGCAGGCGTCGTCTGGCGGCATAGTACACAAGATGTTGCACGTTACGGGATCGAACAAGCAGCCGGCCTCCAGATCCGCTTCGGTGACACCACCATTCCCGCAGTCGCAGGTGCCCGCGTCAGGGGTGCACCCACAATCGAAACGGATGTCGCCCGCTGCCGTATCGGCGGGTGTGGTGGCAGTTGCACAGCTCATGAAGTTCCAGGATTTGGAGGCATTCACAGTGTTGCAGAGGACATGATTGATATTCGGGCCTGGATTCAATACATCATTGGCAGACTGATTCGGGAAGGCCTGCGTGGCAACGTCCTTGGAGTCGTAGCAGGTGAAGTTGTGCGTCCCATCATTGAGCTGCGTCCCTCCACAATCAGGCTCCGAGAAGAGCGCATAGGAGAAATCCCAATTCGCCGTTGGGAAGTCCGCAGAGGGGCAGAGGCCCGTGATCGCGGCGGGGACACCATTGGCGTCCACGAGACTGCCATCCGCATTGAAGTTGAAACATGGGCATGCATCTCCCGCGTCCGTACCTGCTTCCACGTCAGGGGTCAGCGACGGGTTGCATCGGTACTTGGGATCAGGTGCTGGCCGTGAGCCGCAGATGCGGACAGAGTTGCCGGTGAAATCGCCTCCCGAGAGGGTAAATGTCATCGTGGCATTTCCGTTGCTGCCGCCCCTATTGTCATTCGTCGAACTCGAAGAACACGCAAAAATCAGTGCGGCGACAAGTGCCGGCACGAATGCAATACAGCCTTTCATGGGGTCCTCCCATTCGGTGGAGGTTGCAATATCCATTCCGCGACCTCAGCAATTTGTTCCCACCATCTTTCACCGGGCGACCGCGTACACGTCGATCTCATGCTCGAAACCGGTCGCATGCACCAAGCTCGCGTGCAGCTTGCCCATGTGGGCGCGCCCGTTGCCGGCAATCCGATCTACGGAGGAACGCCCGCGCGGCGGCTCATGTTGCATGTTGCATCTATCGCGTTTCCACACCCGCGGACCGGCAGGCGCTGTAGAACACGCTCTTAGACGGTTTTCACGAACCCCATGTCGCCGAAACTGTCGAGCGGACCACCGGACATCCCGGCTTCCTCCGCAGCGGGAACATGCTCCTCGGGAGGGGCGGCGGCCTGCGTGCGCGGCCGTCGCTTCGAACGCGTCGGACGCGACTGTGATCCGTCCTTCGCGGGCTCCGAGCGGGGCAAGATGGGCGTCGTCGGCGGCTCATCGTCGTCCGCGGAACCCGCCGGCGCGAGCGACGTCGACGCGCACTGCATTCGCGCCGGCGGCGGCGGACGCGACGAGAGCGTGCCGCTCGACATCGAGGAAGGTTCGTCGTCGGCATCGTGCACGGGTGACTCGGCGACGACGTCGTGGACGTCGATGAAGCCGCGGCCGGTGAATGATGCAACAGTCTCGAGTGAAAGCTTCATTCAGGCACCCGGCGAGCCCGGATCATTCATGACGCGATTGCGATAGGCGGCCGAGACCGCAGCGAGAAGGGCGCACGCCGCATCGCAGGACCGAGGCGTACTGTAACGTACGCCGCAGGTCCGAGAAGCACCGTACGTCCTTCGCAGCAAGTGGATCGGCTCTTCTAAGCGGAGTCGTCATGAATGATCCGGGCGAGAGAGCTGCCGCTGAGCGTGCGCGGCAGACGTGTCAGCAGCGAATGCTATTCTATTTTATAAAATTCGTCGCAGCACGCTGATGGGTCACGCTCGTGTGCACAGCTAGCGCTGGCACGTGTATTGCCGGCGCTCTCGGATCATCACGCTGTCTTCGCTTTCTTCGGAGCGCGCGAAACAGACTTAGAAACTTTCGCGACAGCAGCGAGTCCGTTGGCGCGCGGATAACTGCCAACGACTTTGACGAAGGTCACGTTCTTCTTCACCGCCGCGAGCGCGCGCACGAGCGCCGGATCGGTTCTGTGCCCCTCGACGTCGACGAGAAAGACATACTGCCAAGCTCTCTTCCTGCTCGGACGCGACTCGATGCGAGAGAGGTTGACACCGGCATTCTCGAAGTCCGTGAGCACGCGACGCAGAGCGCCCTGATGGTGGGTCACGCCAAACGCGATCGTCGTTCGATCCTTGCCAGTGGGCTTCGCGTCTTCGCGCGCGAGCACCACGAAGCGCGTCGCATTCTCGGGGCGGTCTTGGACGTTACGCTGAAGGATGGGCACGCCGTAGATCTCCGACGCGATCTCGGCGGCGATCGCGGCGGAATGTTCGTCTGCACGCATCTCGCGCACGGCCGCTGCCGTGGACGTGGACGTGGTCTGGACGACCTGCGCGCGCGGAAGGTGCTTGGCAATCCACTCGCGCGACTGCGCAAGCGCCTGCGGATGCGAGTACACCGTCGTGATCGACGCGAGCGAAGGCGCACTGGAAAGCAGGCAGTGCGCAACGGGCAAGACGTACTCTTGACGAATCATGAGCCGGCCTTCGAGCAGAGCGTCGGACGTCGTGCTCACGGCGCCTTCCGTCGAGTTCTCGAAAGGCACGACACCATAAATGACGTCGCGGCTCTCCACCGCCTCGAAAACGGCCTCGATGGTCGCGCACTCGCGGTAGCGCGCCGACAGTCCGAACAAGTGCCGCGCGGCCATCTGCGTGTACGTGCCCTCCGGTCCAAAGTACGCAACGCGAAGCGGCTCTTCGACCGAGAGACACGCGCTCATGACTTCACGGAAGACGGCGCGAATGGCGTCACGCGGAAAGCGCCCTTCACCGCGCTGCACGAGCCGCTCGAGGACCAAACGCTCTCGTTCGGGATCGTGGAAGACTTCGACAGCGGCCGCGCGCTTGGCGACGGCTATCTCTTTGGCGACGTTGGCGCGCCGCGCGAGCAGATCGAGAATACGGTCGTCAATGGTGTCGATGCGAGCGCGCGCACCGCCTAACTTGGGTGCGGCGGACGCGGCCTCGGCCTGCAATTTCTTCGATTTTGAAAGGGACTTCACGGCGGCATCCTCGCACGACTAAGGTGCGCGCGTATGCCCGAAGTCAATGTGCTGGTTGCCGTCACGGCCGTTGTGGTCGTAGGCCTCGTGGTTTGGGTGGCCGCGGTCCTTCTCACGGCAAAAGAGCCTTGGGCTCGCCCCGCAACGCCGGCGCCGAAACCCGGCGACGTGGACGGCGACGTTTCGGCATCCTCCTCCGACCGCGGAGACGCGTGAGCGGCTTATCCTCCAAACAAATTAGGGCATGTTTACCAATGCGTGCATGATGCACGCATGCAAGTCGTTCACGTCGCCGTCAAAGACCACGTCAACGATCGCGTCGCCATCAACAACGACGTCTTTCGTAGTCGTCGACGTTGACGGCGACGAACCTCCACTCGGAAGCGAGTAGTCGTCAAGCGGACTCAGCGCTTTGTGAAAATCGCTAACATTGCGGGCAAACACCTTCTTAGAGCGTGTAGGGCAGCCGTCGCGAGCGAATCGAGGCTAGGGCCTGTCCCTGGATTCCGGACCGAGGCGGCGAGAGCGCGTTTTGCGCGGGATTCGAGGCGCGAGGAGGAGGCGTACGGAAGTACGTCGACGACGAGCAACGACGAAGATCGCCGCCAATCACGTTTGCCGCCGAGTCCGCCGACGTGGAGTCGAATTCAGGGACAGGCCCTAAGGCGGAGCGCGAGGAGCCCGCGTAAACGTACTTTTCGTACGTGCGCAGGCACCGCAGCGCCTAACCGACGAATCGATTCGCGCAGCAGGCTGTCGAACACGCTCTTAGCACTCCTGCCGGAAGTATTCCGGCAGGAGTGAGCAAAGCCGCGGGAGCGGCTTTTCGGAGGGGTGAATTGCCCGCGAAAGCGGGCAAGAGGGGGCGCCGCGCCTCCTTGAGACAAGGGAACACGACGGGTTTCCGCGTAGCGCAAACGCGTAGCCCGGAACGAAGTTCCGGCAGTAGCGTTAGGGTGGATCCTGAAACCGCAGCACCTGTCGCCATTCGGGAATCATGTTGTCGTCCGTGACGAGGGTGGCCGATTGCGTGCGCGCGAGGATGCTCTGACGTGACTCGAGTCCGTCATCGGTTGGCGCCCGGTGAATGCCGTCCGCATACGCAAGGAGATCATCGAAGAATTTCCGGCCGTCCTCGGTGGAGCGGTCAATCGCGGGTTGGCCATCGAATTCGAAATCCGAGAGCGTCCTTTCCCATCGACCTTTATCGAAAATGAGTGGGGAGTCGCTTACGGCCATGAAGTTGTAGACGCGCATGGCATAAGGAAACACCGTAGCCGCGGTCTTTTGCACGTCCGCAGACGACGTCGTGTTGAAATAGAAAAGACCGCCCGGCAAGAGGTGATCTCGTGCAAGCTCCATGAACTCCTGCGAGAGGAGATTCGTCGCGTTCGAGCGCCAATGCCACGTCGTGTTCATGACGATGACATCGAACTTGTCATTCGGGTGGCGATGAAGCCAGCGCCGGCCATCGTCAATCACGATGTCCACCTTGGGATCATGCAAGATCCCCGCAACCTCGGGGTGCCCCGCGATGACCTTCAAATACCCAGGGTTGATTTCGATAATCGTGAGACGTGAAAGACCCGGCAGGTGCGCAATCACCGTTGCCCACGAGCCAGACGCGAGACCAACCATAAGAATCTTCTTTGGCGCAGGGTGCATCGCGCCAATGGCATACGCACGCAAAATGCCATTGCGATCATGGATAATGGACGTGTTGAAACGCCCGTCGTAAGCGCCGCCGCCGTAAACCGTGCCGTCGTCGGTGACCGTGATGACGCCGCTCTTATTCTCGATGATTTCGGCGAAATGCGTATCGCTCGTGAAATTGGATTTGTAAAGAAGCCTCTCCCAAATCTGGCCCTGGGCGATGGGCGTGATGCGCACGACGAGCAGAGCCCCGAGGGCGAGCGCAACGGCGGCGCCGAGACGGGCGACCGCCTTGAGATCGGACAGCGTGATCAAGAGTAGAACGAGCAATAACCCGACGAGCGCGATGACGGCGCTAATCGTTGCGATGGGCCAGAGATCGAACAAAACGAAGCCCGTCACGAGACTGCCCGCCGACGATCCGATGATATTTGCAAGATACACGTAACTGAGCTTCTGCCCCGCGCGATCATCCGGCTTGATGCCGAAATGGCTGACGAGCGGGAGGATCGCACCGAGCAATGCGGCCGCGAGCGCAACGACGGCGAGCGCCGGTGGCCAATCCCATCGTGCAGCCGACCAACCGAAGAACGGCACGACCATCCATGCGACGAGGTTCGCGACGAACGCGAAGGCGGCGAGCGCGCGGAGCTGCCGCGCGTCGCCAGCTTTCGTCTGATCCTTGCAGAATACACCGCTCGCGCGCGATCCCATCGCAAGACCAAAGAGGTAGGCCGCAAGAAGCAACCCGAACGCGCCGGGCAGTCCCCAGCTCGCGAACGCGATCACGCGATACCAGAGGATCTCGTACGAGAGCGCGATGAAACCGCTCACGCCGGCGACGAGCAAGGCAAGACCGAAGCTCACGGCTGCACCTGCTGCGTAGCTTCTTCCGAGGCGGCCGCGTGCACGCGCGCGAAGGTTTGCGCAATCTCGGAGGGGCGCATCGTGCGCCGGTGAGCCACATACGCGAGCAAGCTCACCGTCACGTTGAGCAACGCCGCGATGCGAACCGATCCCGCTTGCCCGGCGCGACCCAAGATGAAGAGCACCGATGCCGCGGACGCGAACGCGGAGCCAAGGGTGTTGACGAAGTAGAGCGTGCCGACGCTCTTACCGACGTTGCCGCTGGACCGGACGAGATGCGCAACGAGGAGCGGCAGCGTGCTTCCCATGAGCAGCGTTGGAACGAGCACGAGGAGGAACGTGACGAAGAACGTCGCGAGCGCGCTCATGCCGAGCGTGGCACGGCCGACCGCGTGAAACACCGCGAGCGACACCGTGCCGAAAAGACCGATGCCGAGCTCCACCAGCGAGAACAAGAGAAGCACCGGGCGCTTCGGTTCCTTCGAGACGACACCGCCAGCAAGGCTGCCCAGGCCGAGGCCGAGCATGAACGCAGTCACCACCATCGTCACGCTCTCGACGTTGATTCCGTAGATGGCGTACAGCGCTCGCTGCCAAACGATCTGGTAGAGCAGCGCTGCAAAGCCAGAGAGCAAGAAGATGGTGTAGATCCACACGCGGCCAGGCATCCTGGCAGCCGACGCTACACCGGGCCGCCGAGCTCGCTCAAGTTTACGTTTCCTGCAGAGGGCCGCACCGCGCGCGTGACATGCTCTCGTCGCTGAAGATCTCCGGGTTCCGCTGTTTTTCGTCGCTCAGGGTCGACAACATGCGGCGCATCAACCTAATCGTCGGATTGAACAGTGCAGGAAGGACGTGCCTCCTCGAGGCGCTCGAGTTGCTGGTCAGCCGAAGCCCGGTATCTCTCATGCACGCAGCCTCTCGACGGAACGAATTGCTGACCCGCATAGATGATTATGATTACAACTTGACCCGGACATTCGGCACGCCTTTTATGGCGTCAGGCATCCATTGGCACTCACTTTCAAATCGAAACGAATGGGGAATGGGGGGGAGGAGGTGAGGCGCAAGTTCGAGCCGAGATCGTTCGGCCGAAAATGACTCAGTTGCCATTCGGTCTGCCTGCTGTCAAAGGACTCGATGCGGCCGCAGCTATGCAGCAACGGCAGGCACATATGCGCCACCCACTGTTGAAGGGTTGGCCAGATCAAGTGCGCCGCACCTGGATCGAGAGGCAAAAAACGGGGGCGGTGGATTCGAGGTAAAACCTGCAGGCGGCGACGCCAAAGCTATTGAGGATTTCGGACTTGCAGCAAAAGGGCGGCCCGGTGGACGCATTGGTCTCATGCTCGACGCAGACGACCAACAGGGTAAACACGCTGCAGATCGCTGGAATCATGTGCGAGACGTGTTGACCGGACTGGTTGGGAGACTTCCGGATGCAGGATGGATTGGCGATACGAATCTGGGGCCGCGCGTCGGCGTATGGATCATGCTGGACAACCATGCCGATGGCGGTCTTGAAGCCTTTCTCACTCCATTTGTGCCGGGCCGCGGAGGATCTCTCATGGGCTTTCGCTCAGAGCGTGCGGGGCACGCCTGCCGCGCGAAATCGATTCGTCGGTTGGGCGCTCCGGCGCCTGCGCACGTACGAAAAGTACGCTTTCGCCGGCTCCTCGCGCTCCGCCCTAGCCCGGATCATTCATGACGCGATTTCTGCAGACGGCCGAGACCGCAATCGCGTCATGAATGATCCGGGCTAGAGCTTCTGGCGGACCCTCAATATCCCCGTCACGGGTAACCCGAGCAACCGGGCGAAGAGCGCCGGCCTCCTGCCCGCGGTCGCTCCGGTCATCGTCGGACCGTTCAAGGTATCGCATTCTCCACGTCTGCGCGCACCATCGCGACGAACGCGTCCTCCACGGGTACGCGCGTCTTGCGGATCGATCGAATGAGACCGTGACCTTCGAGCACACGATCCGCACGACCATTTCCGGGTTGCCGCTGTCACGCGTGGCGCTTTTGATGTCGCCATCACGTCGTCCCCTATCCGGATCGATGGTCATCCCATGCTGACCAAAAGACGATCCAGGTTATTGCCTAATGACGGGGCGTTCATCCAACTATCCGCAGGATTTCTTTGTTGTTTCCCAAGACTTCTCGGCAACATCAAGCTTGTCCAAAACGCTGGCATGCGTCGTGGATGGATTTTTCCGAAGCGGGGAGCACCGTTTGAATCATGCCTTCGTCAAGCACGAAGGAGGCCCCCGCCGCTTTAGGGAGATTTTTAGAATGATCGACATGCGCAGGATGCTCGCGCGCGGGGGCGGGGGCGATACTTGTTTTGGTTCTTGTCGGGTGCTCGGGCAGGTCTTCGGATAAGGTTGCACCGGGCGATTGCAACCCTTTGGTTGCTTCATGCGAAGTCGGTAATGAATGCATGATCGCCATCGATTGCGTATCGAATCTTTGTTTTCAGGGGGTTTGTCGAACACCGTCACCGGCCAATGGCAAGAAAGATGGTGATGAGACGGATATCGACTGTGGCGGCTCAATGGCGCCTGCATGCCTCGACGGCATGGGCTGTCTCGTTGGAGCAGACTGCG
>WQYX01000048.1 GCA_009781005.1 Polyangiaceae bacterium
ATCCCTTTGCTGCAAAGGTCGTACGGCGCTCCTCGAGCCTGCGGCGTACGTACAGTACGCCTCGGCTCTGCGGTGCGGCGTGCGCCCTTCTCGCTGCGGTCTCGGCCGTCTGCAGAAATCGCGGCATGAATGATCCGGGCTAGCCCGCTTTCGATTTGACGAGATCTCATCGTTGGGGCCTGCGGTGCGGACCTCAAAGCCACACAGGCTGTTCCGGTCCGCTCCTCGGCCCCGCCTCGACCTCGCGTCAACTTGAAAGCGGTCTAACCCCAAATGCCGAAGCAAACGTCGACGCAAATCGATGCAATTTGCCACCAAGGAGTCAAGCTCGCACACTCCGCAGGCGCGCGCGTCGCAGCGCACGAATTATGAGCGTGCTGAGAGAGCAGAGACCACGTTCGCTAGCACCGCCGGCGCTGTGGGTCCCATGCTGCGCATCGCGGAGACGAATGCTGCGTTGACGATGGCGACGGTAAGGAAAGCTTTGCGATGCGCGGCGACCTCCGCGTCGAATACCGCACGTAGTTCGGATACGTCGAAAGACTCGCGCCGCACGTCCTCGAGCGTCACGATGTCGAGCTCCGCTTGCCGCCGCAAAACATCGTCGCACGCGAACACGAGGAGCCGGTAGTCGCGCAAGGCCGACGGGATCGACTCTGGCGCCGTGTGCGCGAGCGCCTGTTGGATCGCGAGCGCCGAACCATGCATCGAGCGCGTGTCGCGCTCCTCTCCCTTTGGTGACGATCCGCGCTCGATCGCCCAATGGTCCTTTAGCAGGCGCACGAAGTGAGGCTCGAGATCTTCGTCCCCGCGCACGCACGCGAGGTAGTGCTGTTGGGTGACGAGCTTGAGGTGGAGCGCGAGGATGAGCAGCGCATGCGGTGAGGCGTTGGCGAGCTTCCGCGCGAGATCGTCCGTATTCTGCACGTAACGGGGTTCGACGGGAAAAACCTCGACGAAGGCGGCTTTGAAGGAGCGGAAGAGATCGCGGTGGTCGAACGAGTCGAGCCGCAGGAGCGGCGCGATCGTGTTGCGGGCCTGAAAGTCACTCGTGGCTCGCGACCGCACGGCCGACGCGAGCGCGCCTTCGAAGAGATCGAACAGGTGCACGTAGCCCGACGCGCGGATCTGGTTGAGCAGACGTCGGTCCCTTTCGCCGAGCAAACGCACCGGCAGGATGCCCGCGAGTGCCTCGGGGAGGAAGTGACGCGAAAGCTGGAGCTCCGAATCGGTCATTGCCCTTCCCCTCACCTCAGCTCGCGGGCGCGGGGCGCGCGGGCGTTGGACTGCCCCGGTAGTATCCACAGACTCGAACGCCATCCGAACGCACATATCCGTCCACCCAAACGAACCAGCTCGGCGTCGCAATGCGCGGCGGCCGCGGTCGACGTACGGTGCGCTCGCGGTCGACTCGCGGATGCAAACGTGAGGCGGAGGACATCACGAGATGCGACGCAATGGCGATGCCATCACGCCGCAAGGCCCCAACGATGAGATCGCGGCAAATCGAAAGCGGTCGAAGCGCCACGCCCGTAGCATCGTGGTGCGCGTAAACCCGACCCTTGCACGCGCGGTGTTACCCCCTTTGTCGCATCCGGCAAAGCATGCTTGCCGCGACGTCGAATGGATATGTGGGTATCCACAACATGCCACCATCGAGATTCATTGGAGTCGCATGCGTAGCACATATGCCGCGTGCTCCCCTGGATCGCCGAAGGCCGAGGTACGCAGGTTGCTCGAGAGGTGATGACCATGTCCTTTTCAACCGACGTGCTGACGATCGACTGCGCAGAAGAGGTTCGGTCCATCGAGGAAGCCTTACGTGAGCAAGTCGGGCGCACCCTCCGACGCAAAGGCATCGTCGTCGGTGTCTCCGGTGGGATCGACAGCTCTGTCGTGACGGCCCTTGCTGTGCGATCCATGGGCTGCGAGCGGGTGGTCGCGCTGTTCATGCCGGAACGCGACTCATCGCCCGCGTCCCTCGAACTCGGGAAAATGCTCGCGACCCACTTCGGGATCGCCGCGGTGATCGAAGACATGGGTCCCACCCTCTCCGCCGTGGGTTGCTATGCACGCCAGGATGCGGCCATCCGCACGGTGTTTCCGGAATATGAAACGGCAAAAGGATGGACATGCAAGCTCACGCTCCCATCCATCCTGGATGGGGATCGCATCAATGTCTCCCAGCTCACCGTGCGCTCGCCGGAGGGGAAGGAGAGGACGTCGCGCATGCCGCCGGATGCTTACCGACAGCTCGTTGCGGCCACGAACTTCAAACAGCGAATGCGCAAGATGATGGAGTACTACCATGCCGATCGTCTTGGCTACGCAGTTGCAGGTACGCCGAACCGCCTGGAATATGACCAAGGCTTCTTCGTGAAGCAGGGGGACGGCGCCGCCGACGTGAAGCCCATCGCCCACCTCTACAAGACACAGGTCTACCAACTTGCAGAATACCTTGGTGTACCGAAGGTGATTCGCGAACGACCGCCAACCACGGACACCTTCTCCATGGAGCAGACGCAAGAGGAGTTCTACTTCGCCCTGCCCTACGACAAGATGGATGTATGCCTCTATGGCAAGAATCACGGCGTCCCCGCCGGCGACGTTGCAAAGGCGCTCGGCATGACCCAAACGCAAATCGAACGCGTTTATCACGATATCGACAGCAAGCGTCGGACGACGCACTGGCTGCATACGCAGCCACTGTTCGTCCAGCCGGTGCCGGAAATATCGCTCGAGAATCGAGGTCTCTAATGTGCGGGATTGCCGGAATCACGGCGCTGTCCGCCGCCGCGCGTGATCCATCGCGCGAAGAGCTCGGACGCATGGGACGTGCTCTCTTGCACCGAGGACCCGACGCACTTGGCCTCTACGCGGAAGGTCCTCTAGGCCTCGCGCACACGCGCCTGTCCATTATCGATTTGACGGGCGGACGGCAGCCCATGTCCGACGGGCGACGAGTGATTGCCTATAATGGCGAAGTCTTCAATTACGTCGAGCTTCGTGCCGAGCTCGTGGCACGCGGACGCCGTTTCTCGACCGAGAGCGATACCGAGGTCGTGCTCCAAGCATGGGCGGAGTGGGGCGAAGATTCCCTTCTTCGCTTCAACGGCCAATTCGCGTTCGCGTTGTGGGACAAGCTCGAAAAGACCCTGACACTCGTACGCGACAGGCTCGGTGTCAGGCCCGTTCACACCTGCGTCCACGCCGGAAGGTTGTATTTTGCAAGTGAAGCAAAAGCTATCTTCGCGGCAAACCGCGATATCCCGCGCGCACTCGATCCGCGCGGCATCGACGAAACCTTCACGTTCTGGAGCCCCATCGCTCCGCGCACGGCGTTCGTTGCGGTCGACGAGCTGCCGCCTGGGCACCTTCGGACGTACCGTATCGGGTCGACGGCGCCGTCGGAACGGCAATGGTTCTCGCCTCGCTTTCCGAAGCGCAGCGAGCGCACGTCCGTGGGCAACGTCGAAGATGCCATCAACGTGGTGAGTGATGCTCTCATGCGCGCCGTTCGGCTGCGCATGCTCCGCGCAGACGTCCCCGTTGGTGCATACCTTTCGGGCGGCCTCGACAGCTCGCTGGTTGCCGCGCTCGCACAAAAAGCAACCCAACGGTTTTCCACGTTCTCGATTCGCTTCGACGACGCCGAGTACGACGAAACGCCGTTCCAGCGGCTCGTCGCGAATGCCCTCGGCACCGATCATCACGAGCTTCTCGTGCGGCGCGAAGATATCGCGCGCGCACTGCCGTCGGTCGTGCGCCACGCCGAACGCCCCATGCTGCGCACGGCGCCCGCGCCACTCTACCTTCTCTCCGGACTCGTGCATCATGCAGGCATCAAAGTCGTGCTCACGGGCGAGGGCGCGGACGAGGTGTTTGCGGGGTACGATTTGTTCCGCGAGGGCAAGGTCCGACGCTTCTGGGCGCGTCACCCGCATTCGACGATGCGGCCTCGCCTCCTCGATCGGCTTTACCCATATCTCGCGCGCTCGCCGGTCGCGCAGCGCGCGATGGCGCGCAAATTCTTTGGGCGCGATCTCGATCGCGCGAACGTGCCCGGGTTCGCGCACGGTCCGCGTTGGCAGGGCGCGCACGCCATGAAACGCCTCTTTTCACGTGAGCTCCGCGCCGAGCTCGAGGGGTTTGACGCGAAGAGCGAACTCTTGGCCATTCTGCCCTCCGAGATCCCCGAGTGGTCACCGCTCGCACAAGACCAGTGGATTGAGATGCGCACACTGCTCGCGGGCTACCTCCTTTCATCACAAGGCGACCGCATGTTGATGGCCCACTCGGTCGAAGGCCGCTTCCCATTCCTCGACGCCGAGGTCGTCGAGCTCGCATGCGCGTTACCTGACGACGTGAAGCTCCGCGTTCTCGACGAGAAACACGTGCTCAAACGCATCGCGAGCCGGTTTTTGCCCGCCGAGGTTGCAAGGCGAAAGAAGCAACCTTACCGGGCTCCGGACGTCCTCGCCCTCACGCACCCCGCCGCGCGCGACTACGCCGAGGCGCTGCTCGATCGCAAGGAGATCTCGCACGCCGGCATCTTCGATCCCGACGCCGTTCGAAGCCTCTGGGGCAAGTGCCGCTCGCAGATCGAACGCGGCCCCTTGTCGAACACGGACAACATGGCCCTCACCGGCGTCGTGTCGACACAGCTCTTGTACGACGCGTTCGTCGCAAATTTCGAAGCCCCGCGCGACGTCGCGCACGCCACGATTTCTCACGAGTCACCATCCCATGAATCCCTGCTCGATGCCGTCGAGGTAAGCGCATGATCCCCGCCGTTCCGCTTCTTCACGATTCCCTCATCCACTCCTCGGCACGCCTGCCGTCCAAGTTCGCCGTCGTGTGTCAGGGGCAGCGCGTGACGTACGCGGAGATCGACGCGCGATCGAACGCCCTGGCCAACGCGCTCGCGCGCCGCGGTGTCGAACGAGGCGATCGCGTCGTCGTGTTCATCGATAATTCGGTCGAGGCAGTCGTCGCGTTCTGGGCGGCGCTCAAGGCCAACGCGGTCGTGTCGATGATTCATCCGCACACGAAAGCCGACAAACTTGCTTGGCTTCTCAACGACTGCCGCGCCACGGCGCTCGTCACGCACGCGAACCTCGCATCGATCTTCACGGATGCTGCGCAACGGAGCAAACATCTCAAGAGCGTCGTCGTCGCAGGCGCCTTCGATCGCGAACGCTACGGCTGGCACGAAGGCTCGGTCGCGTGGAACGAAGCCGTTGCGAACGAGCGCTCGGACATTGCACCGCCCCGGCGATGCATCGACATCGACCTCGCCGCCATCATCTACACGTCGGGCAGTACGGGCGAGCCGAAGGGCGTCATGCTCACGCACCGCAACATGATGACGGCGGCCAAGTCCATCACGACGTACCTGGAGAACCGCGAAGACGACGTCATCATCGGCCTTTTGCCATTGTCGTTCGACTACGGGCTTTATCAAATGATCATGGCGTTCACCGTGGGCGCGAAGCTCGTGCTCGAGAAGGGCTTCACCTACCCGACGCAGGTGATGAAGACCGTGGTGGACGAAGGCGTCACCGGCTTTCCCGGCGTGCCCACCATCTTCGCCATGATGACGGAGATGAAGAACATCAAAGACTACGATCTCCGCAAAGTCCGCTACGTCACGAACACGGCGGCAGCACTGCCCGTCAAACATATCCTTGCATTGAAGGATCTCTTTCCCACGGCGCGGATCTTCTCGATGTACGGCCTGACGGAATGCAAGCGCTGCACGTACCTGCCGCCCGAGGATCTCGATCGCAAGCCAACGAGCGTGGGCATCGCAATCCCGAATACCGAAATGTGGATCGTGGATGATCAAGGCAATGTCGCTGGACCGAACGTCGTTGGGCAACTCGTGATTCGCGGCGCGACCGTGATGGCTGGATATTGGGAGAAGCCCGAGGAGACCGCGCGAAAGCTGAAGCCGGGGCCCGTCCCTGGCGAGCGCGTGCTTTACACCGGCGATCTCTGCAAGATGGACGAAGAGGGTTATCTTTCTTTCGTCGGACGACTCGACGACATTATCAAATCGCGCGGCGAAAAAGTGGCGCCCAAAGAGATCGAGGCCATTCTCTACAGCATCGAAGGAGTCAAGGAAGCCGCCGTCATCGGCGTTCCAGATGCAGTATTCGGTCAGGCACCGAAAGCGTTCGTCGCGCTCGAACAAGGGGCCACGGTCGACGACAAAGAACTCCGGCGCGTCTGCCAAGAGCGTCTCGAGAGTTTCATGGTGCCCAAGTATTTCGAAATCGTCAAATCACTGCCAAAGAGTGACAACGGAAAGATTGATAAAAAAGCGCTCGCTTGAACGAGCGCCCTTATTCGAAGAAGGGATTTTGGTCATGTCAAAGCAGCCCCACGAGATCATCCGCGCATTCATTGCCTCCAATTTCTATGTGCCGGATGCACAAGCCCTCGGCGACGACACGTCGCTGCTCGACCAGGGCATCGTGGACTCCACGGGCGTCCTCGAGGTAACGGCGTTCCTCGAGTCGGAATTCGGTATCAAGGTGGCCGACGACGAAATCGTGCCGGAAAACCTCGATACCATCGCGAACATCGTCGCATTCGTGCGGTGCAAGACAAAAGAGCCCGTCGCCGCGGGTGCCGCCGCTGTCGCGGGTGCAGACACCAGGACGAGCGCCGTTCCGGCGTAACTCGTGCAAGTTCGTGCCCCGTCGTCGCGCTGTGAGGGCGCGACGCGATGTCTCGCGCAAACCACTTCGAAGCTTGAGCCTCGGAAGGCAGGGTGCCATTCATGGCTGCGATTGTTGATAGATTGATTCAGGCAGTGCAAAGGCACCGCGAGCTCCCACCCAGCGAGCTCGCGCGGAAGATTCGCGACAATGTGAAGGCTTTGCTTCTTGCACGTCTTCGCTTGCGCTCATGCACGACCGTTGGGGCGCGCGCCCGTGCGTTCGGCAGGCGACCGGATATCCGCAACGAAGGAACGTTGCGGATCGGCGAAGACTTCGCGATGAGCTCGGTTTTCGGCACGGTGCAGCTCGCGACGGCGAAGCACGCGGTGCTCGAGATCGGCAACGACGTCACCATCAACTACGGCACATCCGTCTCGGCGCGTGCCCGCGTGCGGATCGGTGACGGCTCGAAGATTGGACCGTATTGCGTGATTGCCGACAGCGAGCTGCCGCTGCCGCTCGATCCACCCGACGCCGATGCGCCTATGCCCATCGAAATCGGCCGTAACGTGTGGCTCGGCGGACGTGTCACGGTGCTTCCGGGAGCGTGCATCGGCGACGGCGCGGTCATCTCCGCCGGAAGCGTCGTTGCGGGCGTCATCCCGGCAAACGCGATCGCCTCGGGCGTGCCCGCGCGCGTGTTGCGTATCGCGGCGGCTCACTATTCCGGAACTCCGCCATCGGGTGCCAGGCTGCGTGCCGCGAGCAGCGGTGGCGGCGTCCTTCCTAGCGACTCTGCCAACACGACCTAGCCCGGATCTAAGAGCGTGTTTACCAGCCGTTGCGAGCGAATCGAGGCTAGGGCGGAGCGCGAGGAGCCCGCGTAAGCGTACTTTTCGTACGTGCGCAGGCACCGCAGCGCCCAACCGACGTATCGATTCGCGCAGCAGGCTGCCCTACACGCTCTAAGTGAATTTCTCCGGGCTAACGCGTTCGGCGGGCGCGATTTCGCACGAGGAGTGCCCTTATCCATGTATTTTACAAATAATCCCTTAACTGAACTGCGCTCGCTCCTGAGCGAGCGACTCGCATCCGCGATCTTGCGACGCCACTGCGACACGGTCGGCGACGGCGCAACCGTCCTTGGTCGCCCTGTCATCATGAACGCAGGCCGCATCGAAATCGCAAGCGGCTTCATGCTCTCTTGCTCCCCCGTGCCTTCGCACCTCGCGACAGGATCTTCTGGGCGGCTCATCGTGGGGCGCAACGTGCGCATCAGCAGCGGGGCATCGCTCTTCGCCAACGAGCTCATCGAGATTGGTGACGAGACCACGATTGGTCCGATGGCGATTGTCCTCGATATCGATTTTCACGAAGTCAAAAGCCGCGACTCGCGCGGCGATGCGCGCCCCATTCGCATTGGACGAGGCGTGCGCATCGGAAGCGGAGTCGTCATCTTGCGCGGCGCCGTCATCGGCGATGGCGCGCACATCGGACCGAGCAGCGTCGTCGCACGCGCGGTGCCGCCGGGCGTCTACGCCGAAGGCGTCCCCGCGCGACCCATCGGTCACGCGCACGGCTGGTAAACATGCTCTGAGAGCCCGCGAAAGCGTCGGTCACGAATCTCGATTCTCTCGCACGAGATCGAACCGCCTATGTAAAAGCTTGAAGCTTCGTTTGCCTTTGACTATAGTGGCACTCACTTGCGTTGAGCCCGAAATCCCGTGACTCACGCTCCGCTTCTTTCGAGAGCCACGGCTTTCGGGCTCAACCAAGCGTGACGTGTGTGCATCGCCATGGGACTTTTCATTCAGCGCAACTGAGTTGCGCTGTAAGGCAATAGCCAATCAATGCAAACGAAGCATCAATTCCCGCTTTTACACAGGATCCTTCATTGGACGATTGCACTAGGAATCGTAGGGATGCTGCTGACGGTCTTTCTGCGGTCCGGATGGATGAGTCAAGGTAGCATCTCAGGAATCCTCATGGAGGATCTGTCGGCGAAGAACGTCACCCTCCCGAAGAATGAGGTGACGGCCATCGCCAGACACATCGCAAGACCCATGTGGAATTGGCACGTCTACGTGGGATACGCCCTGGCGGGGATGTTCGCGGTAAGAGTCCTGTATATCTTCACGAAGGGGACGAAGTGCGGCAACCCCTTCTCCAAGAAATTGACCAGCATGCAGGAGCGAATCCAGGCGGCTGTGTACTTCTTATTTTATTTGTCTCTTGGGGTCACGCTTCTGTCCGGACTCATGATGAAACTCGGACCAAGCGGCTACAATCGAATATTCAAACCATTTCACGAACCGTCCTTATATTTCATGGTTGCGTTCTTGGCAGTTCATCTCATGGGAATTCTCATGGGAGAACACGGTGACGAAAAGGGTGTTGTCTCGGCCATGATTCACGGCGGCGAGAACGACGAAAAGAATTAAGAAGTTCTCATTTGGAAACGTCGCGAGCGACGCAAAGCGAGGAAGGCCGACCGAGGAATACTCGGAGTATTTTGAGGGAGGCCTCACGTTACGATTTGCGGGCGCGCAGCAGTTTCCGAATGGGAACTCTGCGCTTGACATGGCGGCGCTCCTTCGCCATCGTGCGCGGCCCTTCAAGGAAAAAGTCATGGTCTCGTCCACTCAGCAATTCGAGCGAATCCGCAGGCGCAAGAAGACTACATCCGGCAAGCGTAACAAGCGCGAGCTTCGCCGTATCGGAACCCCTGCTTTCCCAATTCACCCCGAAGGCTACAGCGCGAGCGCAGCCGACGCGAAGCGCAAAAAAGCCTAGTGTTAGGCCCGGCCGTGGCGCGAACAGTTCCCTGCGATCGATGTTCCCGCTTCTGTTTGGTGCAGATCATTCAATCTTTTTTCGTCTCCACGTGACGCTCCTCCTATAATCCGGCTTATTCTGGCTTTCGAGCATCAAGAACAGATCGAGCTGCTCCCGGGCATGGCGCTCGGTCCTTACGTGCTCGTCGCTCCCATTGGAGCCGGCGGCATGGCGCGAGTGTGGGTTGCTAGCGTCCAAGGTACGAGGCAACTCGCGGCGGTGAAGGTGCTGCTCGCGCAGCTCGCGGAGAATGTCTCCTTCCGCCAGATGTTCTTCGACGAGGCGAGCATCGCGTCGCGCGTGCGCCATCCGAACGTGTGCGCGACCTTCGAGCTCGGTCAGCACGATCGCACGCTCTACATCGCGATGGAGTGGGTGGACGGCCCGTCACTCATGCGAGTCCTGCGCCCGGGGCCGGCAACGAGCGTGACGGGGGCCGAGAACGACGATGCACCGCGTATTCCTATCCGGCCGCGTCTCGCCGCGCGAATCGTCGCGGACGTCTGCGCTGGTCTGCACGCGGCGCATGAACTCGTTGGCAACGACGGACGGCCGCTCGGCGTCGTGCACCGCGACGTCTCCCCACACAACATCCTCATCACCTCGGACGGCTACATCAAGGTCACCGACTTTGGCGTCGCCAAGGCGCTCGGCAAATCTCACATGACCGTGGCGGGCCAACTCAAAGGCAAGCTCGCGTACATGTCCCCTGAGCAACTCATGGGCGCCACCGTCGATCGGCGTGCCGACGTGTTCGCCCTTGGCTGCGTGCTCTACGAGATTACGACTGGGCAGCGACCGTTCGTCGGCGAGCATGATCCGCAGGTGATGGCGCAAATCATGATGGGGCACTACGAGCTGCCAAGCACGTTCGTGGCTGGCTATCCGCTCTCTCTCGAGGCGATCGTGGAACGCGCACTCCGCAGCGATCCGGAGCAACGCTTCGAGAGCGCCGAGCACATGCGCCAAGCGCTCGAAGCGTACCTGCGGGAGAGCGGGCCGCCCGTTACCTCGATTCAAATCGCCGAGTTGCTTCGTGAGCGATGCGGCAAAGATATCGATGATCGAGCACGTCTCGTCGCGAAACTGTGGACCGCTCAACCCGCAAGCGGTCCGCGCGTAGTCAGTGCGGCAGCGCGTGAACGAACGCCCTCGTTCGATGCAGACGCTGTGCCCTTTGCGCGCCCGCGTCCTGATCGGCGATCGCTCTTGATGTTCACCCTGGCCGTTCTGCTCGGCGCCGGGCTCGGGTTCGTTGTCCTCGCCTACGTGCATTCTACACGAAAGGGACACGCGCAACAGACCCCGTCGACGGCGGAAGTCACCGGCCCTACCGCACCGGGCACGGCGCCCAGCACCGTGACGGACGCGACGGTGGAGCCCTCCAATCCAACCTCCGACACACAGCGCCCGGCAATCCGGAGCATCGTGCATTTTCACGTCAAACCCGAGTCCGCGATTCTGCTCATTGGCAACATCGCACTGCCGCCAGGTGCCCGCTCGATCGCGCGGCCGGACGACGGCGGCACGGTGAGCGTACTTTTTCGCGCCGATAAGCACGAAGACAAGACGATCGTCGTCAATCACGACACGGCCGACAACGTGAATGTCGAGCTCACACCCATCCGGCCACCAAGGACTGCGCCCCCCAGGAAGAACAACGGAGGGGCGGAAGGCGCGGCCCCCGGGCCGCCGCCGAACCCTTACTAGAAACGCGTTCTTTACTTTACGGCGTGCTCTGGGGTGCGTAACGATCTGGCCGTGCGAAAAGAATCCCTTCCGGCATTCGCGTTGGCGATCGGAACGCTCGTTGGCATAGGGTCGTCCATCCCGCTCGCACACGGTGACGCGAAGCCCATGACGATCTCGATCGACGAGATCAAAGAAGGCATGAAGGGCTACGGCCTGACCGTGTTCAAGGGGACCGATCCCGAGCGCTTCGATGTCGAAGTCATCGGGGTCCTCAAAAACTTCCGGCCAGGGCAAGAACTCATTCTCGTAAAAACGCCGCACCCGCGTCTCAACGTCACGAAGAACGTGCGCGGAATGAGCGGCAGCCCCATCTACCTCGATGGACGGCTCGCGGGCGCATATGCGTATTCGTGGTCAACATTCCAGATCGAGCCCGTGGCGGGCGTCACGCCCATCAAACCCATGCTGACGGAGCTCCGACGACCCATTCCGCCTGGTTTCTGGCCGCTCGAGAGCAACGCACCGCTACCGAAAACGACCAGCAGAGAACGCGTGAGCCTCAACACCGAGGCCCGAGGTGACAACCGAACGACAGCGTATCGCGGCGAGCCCGGCGCCTACGATCTCGAGAAGCACGCCGAGCAGATCCGCGAGCGCATGAGCGTCGGGCTCGATCCGGCGCCTGCCGTCGTGCCCGCAAAAACGCCACTCTTGCTCGCGGGCATGAGCGACCGCTCGCTAGCCATCGTAAGCAAACTCTTTGGTCCACTCGGACTCGAACCCGTGCAGGCGGGCGGTGGTGGAAACCAAATCGATCCGAACGCGCCACTTCACTACGTCAACGGCGGCGGCCTCGGCATCCAGATGGCACGCGGCGACGTCTCGTTCATGGGGCTCGGCACGGTCACCTATGTCGAGGGCACGAAGTTGTGTGGCTTCGGCCATCCCATGATGGAGGCCGGCGTGACGGCGCTGCCCGCGGCCATCGGCAAAGTGCTCTGGATCTTCGCGAGCGATCAACACTCCTCGAAGATCGGCGACGCCGCGCGTCCGCTCGGCGCCCTCGTGCAAGATCGCCAGAGTGCGGTCATCGTCGACGAGACACGGACAGCGCCAACTTTCCCCTTTACCATTACGGTGCGCGGCGCCGAGGGCGCTCCGAAGAAAGATTGGAACATCGAGGTCGCTGAAGAGCGCTTCATGAGCGCTTCGCTCGTCGCCTCGGTGCTCGGGTCCGTTGTCGACGCGACCGTCAACGAGAAACGCGACGTCACGTGGCGTCTCGTCTCGAAACTCAGCGTGCGAGGACATGCGCCGATCGAGCTGGAAGACTTCGGTGTTGCGCTCGGCGGCATGCCGGACGCCGGTGAATTCGCTCATTCGAAGATCGGACGCGCCATCGGCGAGGTTCTCAACAACCCCTGGGAGCTCACCCACGTCGACAAGATCGAGTCCGTCCTCACCGTCGACTACACGCGCGATCTGTTGCGAGTGCGCGGCGTCGACGTGGTCGAACCCGTCGTGGAGCCGGGTCAGACCGCGCGCTTTCGCGTGCATCTTGCACCGTTCGCGGGCCCCGAGATCACGAAGATCGTCGACGTGAAACTTCCCGACGAGCTCGAAGGCAAAGAGGTCGATCTCGAGGTCTTGCCTGGTTACCAGGTCATGCCCGAACTCGCAGCACCGCAAACGCTGGAAGATCTTCTGGTAAATTCCACGAGGCAGAGCGTGCTGCCGAAGAGTCTCGTCGTGCAATACCGCATCCGCGGACAAGGTGTCTCGTTCAAGGGCCACGTTGCCGACCGTCTGCCGTCGTTCGCGCTCGATGCTCTGCGACCCGCGACGTCGGATACCGGCCCGGAAGCATTCGCAAGCTACGCACGCGTCATCGTACCGCTCGATCGCTATATCGAAGGTTCTGACCGAGCGAGAGTGAAAGTCCGAAAACTCGTTCGCTGATACAGGTTTGTTCCATATGGTCATGCATTCGTCGTTTGCGCGCTGGGGTCTCGTCGCGGCGCTCGTTGCCGCCCCACTCACTGTCTCGCCTGCGTATGCCGTCGGCACGCGCACGTTCGTCCTCGACACTCTCGACAAACTCTCTGGCGGCGATCTGAAAGGTGTCTCCGTGAGTTCGGACGGCACCGTGCGCGCAGGCTTCACGCTCGGCAGCGTTCCTGTGCCTGACGCAAGCGCCACATTCTCCGCCCTCACGCTCAGCGACGGCGCTCTCCTCGTCGGCACGAGCCCGAACGGCAAGGTCTTCAAGATCACGGGCGACAGTCTCTCGCTCTTCGCCGACACGGGGGCACTCGCCGTCACCTCCATGGTGCAAGCGAAGAACGGTGCGATCTACGCGGCGACGATCCCGGACGGAAAGATCTTCCGATTGTCTCAGGGCAAAGCCGATGTCTTTGCCACACTCCCGGAGACGAGCCATGTTTGGTCGCTCGTGCTCGATCGCACGGGCACGGGTCTCTTTGCTGCGACCGGCCCGGACGGCAAAATCTTCCGCATCGAACCGAGCGGAGCGAGCTCCGTCTACTTCCGCAGCACCGAGAGTCAGATCGTCTCGCTTGCCATGCTGGACAACGGCGAACTGCTCGCGGGCTCGAGCGGCAAAGGACAACTTTTTCGCGTGACGGGTCCCGGGCGCGCCACCGTGATTGCCACGATGCCCGGCGAGGAAGTCAAAGCTATCGCAGTTGGCAAGGGCGGCGTCTTCTGGGCCATCTCGAATGAGTACGGCGAAGCACCGGAGCCGCCGAGGCGATCGCCGTCGGCAAGTCGCGCCGCACCCGGTCCAACAGCTGGCTCGAGACCCAAGCCTGGCAAGGGCACGCTCGTCCGCTTCGATGCGCAGGGGCAGAGCGAGAGGATGATGAAGCACGACGACACGCATTACATGTCGCTCGCGCTCGACGAGCAGGGGCGCCCGTACGTCGGCACGGGCGCGGAAGGCCGCGTGTACACGGTCGATGACGCCCACGTCGTCACGCTCGTCGCTGACGAGGACGAGCGTCAGATCGGCGCGCTCGCCGTCGCAAACGCAAAGGGCTTCATCGTCACGAGCGACCCGCCCGTCGCGCATCGAATCATGGGACGCGGGGGCGCCGATGCAGTCTGGACGAGCAAGCCCCTCGACGCCGGATTGCGCGCCCATTTCGGAACGTTGTCGTGGCGGGCAAGCGGTCCGCTCGAATGGTCGACGCGTACGGGCAACACCGCCACACCAGATGCCACGTGGAGCGCGTGGAGTCACCCGATCACGGCGCCCACACCGATCGGCGGCGGACAAGCCCGCTACATCCAAGTGCGCGCGCGATGGATGCACGATGCGAATGCCGTGTTGAGCGAGGTGACGATCCCGTTCGTGACGGAAAACGTGCGCCCTGTCGTCACCGAAGTCACAGCGAGTTCGAAGGGCGGCTCAACGAAAGAACCCGTATCGTCGATCCCCGCGAGCGGTGGCGAAGTCGGCAAGCACGATAGCGTCGTCAAGGTGGCGTGGAAGGTCGACAACCCCGACAACGATCCGCTCCGCTACCGCGTTGCGTTCCGGCGCGAGGGGCAGACTCTCTGGCGCGACGCGCTCAAGTCCGACGACGTACACACCAAGACCGAGCTCGATTGGGACACGGCTGCTCTTCCGGAGGGCAAGTACCGCGTGCGCATCGAAGCGAGTGATGAGCAAGCAAACCCGCCCGATCAGGTGCGCAAGCACGCACTCGAATCTGAAACGGTCCTCGTCGACAACACGCCGCCGCGCATCGAAACCTTACATATGAACGGTCGGCGGCTCCATGCACGCGTCGTCGATGGCACGTCGCCCATTGCACGTGTCGAGATCGCGGTCGACGGCCGGCTCGAGTGGCGACCGCTCGGCGCCGCCGACGGCATCTTCGACACTGCGGATGAGTCCGTGGACAGTGACGTGTCGATGATCGTCCCGCCGGGCTCGCACATCGTCGTCATCCGAGCGTTCGACGCGGCCGGCAACGCCGTCACGCGCGACCTCGAAACGCATTGACCTCTTTCGATTTGACGCGATCTCGGCATCGACGGCGCCTTCGGCGCTGTCGGCCCCGCCTACGGCGGGAACCTCAGGGGGGCCTGCGCTGCGGTCCTCAAAGCCAGAACAGGCTGTTCCGGTCCGCTGCTCGGCCCCGCCTCGACCTCGCGTCAACTTGAAAGCGGTCTAACTAATACTCGGGTGACCGCGACACCGGCGTCATGATGGGTGCCGCGGACGAGTCAACGACCGCCTGCTAATCTCTTGCAATTCTCGGCACTTGAACGAAAAACGAAGGAGGCGCCGAGTCGGCACGCACTGTGGATCCACGAGCATTCCGCGTGCTTGAATGTTTCGAGCCAACCTCCCACAGGCGGAGCTCTCTTTGTGCAGTGTTAGCTTGACCAGGACAATGATCGCGCTCGGGCTGACCGGCGCCGTGACCGCTGCGATGGGTTGCGCCGCAAGCAGCGCGCTACCGTTTGACCTCAACCCACCGTCCGATGGCGGCACGCAGACGGGGACAGCGGGGTCGGCAGATGGCGAGCCGAGCGACGTCGACCGTACCCCAGACGCTCCGACGTCGAACTACCGCGGTAGCCCTCTTTGCCGTGTCAGCACGACGGCGGAGGGCTGCATGCCCGATGACACGGGCACTGAAGTTGCGTGTTACACGGACCCGCCCAGCACGGACGGCAGCACGAACGTCACCGACATCCAGGGATGCAGGCTCGTTCGCACGGACACGGATGTTGCGCCCGAATGCGTCGCAGCGAACCTGGATGGCACCGATGGCAGGGGCTGCTCTGCTAGTGAAGAGTGCGCACCTGGTTTCGACTGCGTTGCCGGGGCCGGTGGATGGGTATGCCGTCGCTACTGCTGCGCCGGTACGTGCGACGATCAAGTGACCCAGAGCGGAGGGCCAACGTTCTGCGATGTCCAACTCCTCGCCAACTCCGCAATCACGGCACCCGTCTGCATGCCGCTCAAGAGATGCACTCTTCTCGAGCCTGGCACATGCGCCGAGGGCGAAACATGCGCGGTCGTCAGCGACGCCGGTGACACCGGCTGCGTGACTGTGGGCGACGCAGGAGCCGGCGCCTTCTGCGAAGACACGCACTGCGCAACGGGTCTGACGTGTCTCGGCGCACCCGGCAATCGAAAATGTTACGAGCTGTGCAGAGTCTCGGACAGCACATGCAGCGGGGGACAAACCTGCAAGACGAGCGCGCTCTTCAAGGACCCCACCTACGGCGTCTGCCAAACTTAGAGCGCTTGAAAGCGGTCCTACTTCGTGGTGGCGAAATCCAACGCCATCCACACGTCGACACCGTTTCGGCCGATGCGATGGGCCGCCATCGCGCGGAGGGTAATGCATCGGCATCGATCGCGCAGCTCGATGCCGCCTCGAACATCCACGATCTCGCCGTGTGTTGCATCTGCGTCTGCTGCTGCCGACGTTGTCAGCAAGGGTGACCACGGAACGACAATGGCTGCTCCTCCGGTCGTTCCTTGTTGCGTGAGAAACCCTGCCGACGGTTCGAGCGGCGCATCGACGAGCGCGCGCGCAAGGATCGGATCGACACCGGACAGAGTCGCAAGGTTACCGAGGATCCGCGCCCCGTTCTCGAGACCGAGTCGAAGTCGTGCCACGGTCGCTGCGCCTGCGCCTGCATCGGGATTGGACGAAGCATCGCCTGAACCGAGAACGTACGCGCCGTCGAGCGTGGCGCCCGCCCACGTCAATGTTGCTGCCGCTCGCGCGCGCGCGAGCGGCCGCGCCCCCGAGCTAGCGACGCCCGATCCGAATGCGGCACCTGCCGCAGCTTGGATCGAAATCGCCTTGCGTGTCCCCCACTGCCCGAGCGACGTCGCAACGCCCGCTTCAGCAACGCCCGCAACACCTACGACCGATGAAGTCCCTTGCCCCGGAGCGATGCCGAGCATGCCGTCGCCTTTCGCACCAAGGATGGATGCTTCGGCAAACGGCTCGACGAGGTGAATCCACGGATCGTTCGGCGCGCTCGCATCATCGAACGTTCGCGACAAGGGCAGCGAGAATCGGGCGCGCGCTGCACCCGCGCGATCGGTGCCGCTCGTGTCGCTGTCCGCGGTTACGTCGACCACGCCGCGAAGGGAGAGCGACGCGGCCACCGGTCCAAACGACGTTGCGCCGAGAGTTCCTGCTTCGGCACGCGCGAAGCTAAGTGCGGACCCCGATGTCTCGAGCACGCCACCCTCCACTGTCTCGAGCACGCCACCCTCCACGCTCGCGTCGTAGGCGATGCCTGTTGCGAGAGCGCCGGACGACCGCACGCGCGCAACCGGGCCCCACGCATCTACGAGAGAGAGCGATCCACCTCGACGCGTGACACCGACAAGCGCTGTCGACACGACGAGTGGTCCGGCGCGAAGTGCCGTCTCCGCGCTGGCACGGTCCCACGGTTTCGCGGCCGCGTTGAGCTCCGTCGTCGAAGCGACGCCGCGCGCTCCGCGCAAGACATCTGCGTCCCACGCGATGCCGGCCTCTCCATCGTTCATCGCGCCGCGTGAATCGATGAGGAGCCCATCGCCTCTCGTCGTGCTCGCGGGCGCCACGCCAAGTGGTGTGGGGTTCGAGCTACGCGGGAGACTGTCGAAGCGGATCCTCGTCGTGCTCGTCGGAGTCCTCAAATACGCGTCGACTGCGAAACCCGAAAGCACGTAGACGCCGCCGCGCAGATCGACGGAGTACGCCCCGCGGTCCCACGGCACGTGCACACCCTCACCAACGAAAAGCCCATCGCCACCGCGGTACGCGATGTCCGGCGGCAAGAGTCCCAACTTTTCGTCCGACCGCAGCCAAAAGTACGGCAGATAGAAAACGGGCACGCCGTAGATGCGCAGAACTGGCGACGACAAAACCAGATCACCCGGTGCGACGATGGCGTGATTGAAGTCGACACGCAGAGGCGTGCCGAGACACGGACAGAACGCGAGCTGCCCTTTGCCATCGACCTCGACGCCATAGCGTGTGCGCGCGAGCGTGAGGCGATCGGCGCGAAGATGAAACGGTGCCGAGTCGATACGGACGTTGCCAGACAGTTCGAGGGTGCGAAGTCGAAGATCGAAAGCTACTTCTTCGGCGTGCGTGCGAAAGGCCGATCCGAGAGCGTCACCTTCGAGCGACACGTCACGAGCGCTGTCTTCGTCCTTGGCTGCCGGCAACGTCTGCGCGAAAACCTGAGACGGCACGACCAGCGCAGCGACAGTGGCCCCCAGAAGTCGGCCTCGCATGCAACCAAATCGTTGCGCGGCTACCGCGTCGACTTCGTGTCTGCTGGGAGAAAGTTGCCCTTTGGGAAATCGATCGTAAGCTGCGCGGTCTTATCGGGGCCCTCTTGCATCTTCCACGTTGGGGTCACCTCGGAACGCAGATCGACGACGAAGAGCAAATCTTTGCCGCGTGGAACGAGGCGCGCGCGAGAGGCGGGGGTGTTGAAGTGAACCGTGACGAGCGAGTTTAGGTTGTTCGACAAGCGAACGTGCGCGCCTTTGAGAACGTAGGTGAGTGTGCCCCGCGCTTTGCGCTCCTCGACGGGTACCGACTGCGTGAGTTGCACGAAGAACCGTGAACCCCCGTCGCCACGTTGTTCGAAGCCCGGAAACGTTGCTGTTGGTCCAGAGGATTCGTGATGCACCGATCGAGGAGCGTGACTCGCTTTTTTTGCTGGTTTGTTCGAGTACGAGTAGCCAGTTGCGGGCGTCTTCTTTTCCGCGCCAGCATCTTGCGACGTGTCTGCCGATGGTTCCGGGGCGTTGCTCGGTGCGCCCGGGGCTGGCGCGCCCGGTGGAGGAGCGGGCGATGCGGGAGGGGAGGAAGCTTGCGCCAGTGCTGCGGCCGGCGCGAACCATGCGAGTGCGAGCGCGCAAACGCTACGAGCGGAGAAGCTCATGGCGCTAGTAGAGCATGCCCGCACGGGCGCCTACAAAGACGCGGCTCTTTAATTGCCAAGGTCCGGTGCGCCTGCTAACCGGTGCGGCCACGATGGACGCGCTCCCAGCTACTGAAATCACCGCGCTACTCGGTCGCGGCACTCGCTTCGAAGGCAAGCTTTTCTTCGAGGGTCGCGTGCGCATCGACGGAATGTTCAAGGGGGAGATCAAGAGCGACGACACGCTCATCATCGGCGAGGGTGCCGAGGTGCACGCGGAGATCGATGTTGCCACGGTCATCGTTCGCGGCGGCGCCGTTCACGGCAACATTCGCGCAAGCACCGCTCTCGAGATCCACACACCTGGCAAGGTGATTGGCAACATCCACTCGCCGTCGCTCTTCATCGAGCGTGGTGTCGAGTTCCAGGGCTCCTGCCGCATGGATGCGATCGAGTCCGCCACGTCCGCGTGAAGATCTTCCTCCTGTGTGGTTCGCTCATGCTCGGTGCGTGCAGTCGTTCGCCGACGCACGCGCCAAGCCCACTGCGTCCAAGCAACGAGAGCGTGGACAAGAATGCCGGGACCGCGGTCATAGCGTCATCGCCACCGATATCGCTCGACGAGCTCGCGTCCGAAGGTCCTGCAGTCGCTCCGCTCATGCGCGAAGTATTGCGAGCCGATCTCACGCCGGGGCAGAAAGCCGAGATCGTTGTCGATCACGATCTCTGTCTGCGCGCAGCGTTCGCTTCGAACGAACCCGCACGTGCATGGTTCGAAGACGGCTCTGGCGCTCGGCGTGGTGAAGCCACGCACGCGACTCACGACGTCGTTCCTCCGCGCGGCCCCGTGTGCGCAACGAAGGGCGAAACACTGCGCCTCATCGTCTCCGGCCCGCCGAACGTCGTCGCGCGCGCCGTCATCTGGTCGTCGTAGATTTTCCGAGGCCGATCGATCTGCGCGGCGGGCGCGACACGAACGCGCTCTCTTTGTCGAAGAAGCGCCACGGTGCCTCGGCGATCTCGCCGGCATACGCCACACCCACGCGCGCGGACACGCCGATGCATGGCCTCTTCGTGCGTGGTGTCACGAAGATCTCGCTGTTGCCTGCGAGATCGACGCCGTCATGTGTGCGCGTGATGCCGAGAGCGCGCGTGAGCCGCCCAGGACCGTCCGCGCGAACGTCATTCGGGATCCCGAGCACGGGCTCGCCCGCGCGAACGAGCACGGCATGACCCCTTCCCTCTTCGAAGCAAACGATATTGAAGCAATCGTACATGCCGTAAATGAGATACACGTAGGCATGTCCTGGATCGCCAAACAGCGTCCGCGTGCGCTTGGTGAGACCTGCGCGCGCATGTGAAGCGCGATCCTTCGGCCCGCAATACGCCTCGGTTTCCACGATGCGCACGGCGCGCGTCTTGTCGCCGTGACCCGGCGGCAGAGCATCGTCGCGCCGATCATGCGGCGTGCGCACGACGAGATACGTCCCTAGGAGAGCGCGCGCGAGCACCCTCGCATCGCGCGCATAGTCCTTACGCGTGAACCCATCACCGACCAAAAAAGATGCGCTCTTCAATATTTGAACTCTGCTACCGATTGGCCATGGATGTCTCGGTGTTCTTGGAGCCCATCGATCTCACGCGCCTCGCAGAAATCCTCGATGGTCTTGGTCACGAAGGTCGCGTGCATGCGATCCGTACATGGACGAAGCACCATCAGGCTGAACTCTTCGAGGCCGCCAAAGGCAAGAGACCGCTCGATCTCGACTTTCTCGTCCCTGCGAATACCGGGGCACTCGTCGAAGTGATTCACGACGGGCAGAACAGCCGGCCAATCTTTCATCACTTCCAGAAGCGCTTCGTGAAGCTCGAAAATGAAGACTTTGCCATTGGCGGCTACAACCATCAGGCAATGTCGGCTGCCACGGGTCCGGGTTACTTCGTCGTCCGCAAAGGTGACGGCGAGCACGAAGGCGAGCTCGCGATCGACTACGCGAAGCTCCCCAAGCACAAACCCGCGAGTTGGCCAGCCATCAAGTCAAACACCGGCCTCCGCTCGTTCCTTTATGGCGGCACAGTCGACTACCTGCGCGGGATTTCGCAACATGTGTCAATTGGCCGCGCATACAGGGGCAAGGCCATGGACACATGGTTTGCCCTCGTGCGCAAAAACTGACCGCTTTCAAGTTGACGCGAGGTCGAGGCGGGGCCGAGCAGCGGACCGGAATAGCCTGCTTTGGCTTTGAGGACCGCAGCGCAGGCCCCAACGATGAGATCGCGTCAAATCGAAAGCGGTCACCGGTAATTGTCTTTTGCTTTGCGGATCGCACCCAGCGCGTCCTCGGACGAAGCGTTCACCGGAATACCGAGTGATGAACGGATTTCCGGTGAGTGTGTGCGCAAAAACGGATTGTAACAAAGTTCGTTTTCGATCGTGGACGGAACGGTGGGTTTGCCGTTCTTGCGTAACGCCGCAGTATGTATCCGCGCCTCGGTGATAGCGTGGTTCAGTGGCTCGACATGCGCAGCGAACTTCAAGTTTGACTCCGTGTACTCATGACCGCAATAGACGCGCGTGCGCCCATCGAGCCGTGCGAGCTTTTGCAGCGACTCTTGCATCGCCGGTGGTTGGCATTCAAACAAGCGGCCGCAGCCGGCGACAAATAGCGTATCACCGGTAAATACTGCCGGATCGCCGTCGCCCGTCACGACGTACGCGACTGCGCCCGTCGTGTGTCCTGGGACATGCAGAACCGAGACTTTGAGTTTGCCAATCTCGAACGTGTCGCCGTCCCTCAAGCCGTGAGTCTGGCTGGGAATGCGGCCCTTGTCGCTCTCGTGCCCGTAGATGCGAAGGACGCCGAGCGTGAGTGCAACTTCTTGGTTGCCTCCAACATGATCGTGGTGGTGATGCGTGCACAAGATGGCCGCAACGCTCGCGGTCTCACGAGCGAGCGCGCGAAGCACGGGGCCAGGTTCCGCGGGATCCACGATGGCTGCCTGCTTCGTCTCGGGGCACACGAGCAAGTACGCGTAGTTGTCGGAGAGACACGCAATGGGGATAACGGGCATGACCGTCAACCTACTATGGATTCTTCTTTTTCGCGTATGCGCCGTTCAGGCAGTCTTCTCCGCATGCATAAGGTGCGACTTGTTGTACCGCCTTCGACATCGCGCGATAGCGCTTCGCCATCCTGTCGAAATCATCGCCTTTGGTCATTGGCGAATTCTCTTTTGGATCGGCCTCGAGATCGAAGAGCTGGAGGGCCTCGGTCTTTCCGAATGCGATGATTTTCCACTTCCCCACGATAAGCGCGCGTCGCTTGTCGTTGTTGCTCGTCATGGGGAGATCCACGACAACGTCGCGATCCTCCGCGGCAGCGCCATAGATCTCGGGCACGAGGCTCTTGCCCATGAAACCTGGATCCGGTGCCACGCCAAAAAACTCGAGGATTGTGGGCGCGAGATCGATGGCGCTGCGCGGCGTATCGATGTGACGCGCAGCGGCGCCAGGCGCGATCACGAAGAGAGGGACGCGCACGAGGTTTTCCCACACCTCGAATCCGTGCGCGTAGCGTCCGTGTTCGCCGAAAGCCTCGCCGTGATCGCTCGTGACGACGATCACCGTGCGCTTGGACCAAGGTTTCTCCGCGACGAAATCGAAGAGTTTGCCGAGCCAGCGGTCGGTGAATGTCACCTCGGCGTCGTAGCGATCACGCAGCGATTTCCCGTACGGGACAATGCCGTCTTTGTCGTGCGGCATGTACTGGTCGTGTGGATCGAGAAAATGAAACCATGCAAAAAAGCGCATCGAGTCGAGCGCGGGATCGGACAAGAGCCGCTCGGCGATCGCTTCGTGTTGCGGGCTCGTGACGTTTACGTCTGTCTCGCTGTTGAAGACGAGATTCGGCACGAGCTCCCACTGGTCGAAACCTTGCTTGAATCCGGCTGTCCCGAAGTAGGTATGCGCGTGAGCACCGATGGTGCGAATTCCTTTTTCTTGGAGAAGCTCAGGGAAAAAAAGATTCGACTCGGGGTAGGTTCCAAAAAAGTAACCGCTTCGTTTGAGCTCGCTCGGTAGCCTGCCCGACAGAAAGCCGCCGATGCTCATCGACGTGTACGACGAGACGGCGTAGGCGCGTGTATAGCTCACGCTTCTCTTTTCGAGCTCGGTAAGACGTGGAGCAATGGCGCGCGGATAGCCGGCCCACGGCATGTCGGCGCGCAGACTGTCGATGGAGACGACGAGAACATTCAGATCTTTGGGGGGCAAGTTCGCCGCAGCCGAAGACGCAGGCGCGGTCGTCGCACTCACATGAGCATCGGCGTCGGCGCTCGCGTCTGCGGGCGCATTGCGCGATCCGCGGCAAGCACCAAGGCTTGCAACGATGAGCGTCGCAACAGCAGCGGAGGCAACCGAACGTACGTTACTCATTAGAGCGTGTTTACCAGCCGTTGCGAGCGAATCGAAGCTAGGACGGAGCGCGAGCACCGTTAGCGAAAACTTAGAGCGTGTTCGCCAGCCGTCGCGAGCGAATCGAGGCTAGGGCGGAGCGCGAGGAGCCCGCGAAAGCGTACTTTTCGTACGTGCGCAGGCACCCGAGCGCCCACCTGAGGTCCCGCCGTAGGCGGCCGGGCAGCGCCGAAGGCGCCATCGAAGCGAATCGATTTCGCGCAGCAGGCTGGCGAACTCGCTCTTACTGATCGCGCGCATCGATCACGCGCACGTTCGCAGAAACCTGACGCTCTATTGGCAGTAACCCGACAATCGGTACTTCGAGTCGCGCGATGTACTCGCCTGGTACGAGCGGCACGGGAAACGTTTTGGGCACGATGAGATGATCTGCGCTGTCACGGTACGCCGGCGCGGGCGCCGGAATGCGCATCGCCCAAAAAGACACGACGTGTGTGAGTTTGCCGCCCGGTGGCACGCGCACGGCCACGATGCGAGCCGGTGAAGGCAGTGCGCTTGGAGCGAGCATGGGCAACGCATCGACGGATCGTTCGTGCGTATCGAGCGTGACGAGCGGAAACACGATGCGCGAACCGGTTGTCGGATCGCCTCGGAGTTCGGGCCCTCCAGCAAGCCGTGACCAGTCTGGATGCGCGAGACTGCCTGGCGCCGCCACCTCGAACGGAACGAGGATCTCGCGACGTGTTCCATTCGCGACCGCAAGCCGGAGGAGCGTCGTGCCGCCTTGCGGGACCTCAGGAGGATCGGCTGCGAGCGTGATCTCCAGCGCGCGAGCGAGATCGTGCACGATCTCGCTCGGTGGATGCGAAAGAATGCATGTTACATCCTTCTCCGCGAGATCCAGTGCCCCCGTTCGCACGCATCCTTCGCGCACGGACGGCGACTCGACCGCGCTGTCTGCTGCGCTCGGCGCGGGCAACGTCACGATCTTCGCCGATGGCTCCGGCTCGGAGCGCTTCGAGCACCCGGCACCAACGACGAGCGCGCACAACGCGACGCCCACGATGAATCGAAGGCTGGTCAGCATACTCTTAGACCGCCTTCAAGTTGACGCGAGGTCGAGGCGGGGCCGAGGAGCGGACCGGAACAGCCTTGAAGGCTTTGAGGACCGCACCGCAGGCCCCCAACGACGAGATCGCGTCAAATCGAAGGCGGTCTCAATGATGAGCGTGTTCTCGTGTTAGCCCCGGGTGCGTTGGATCGCCCGGCTCATGGCGTGGGTTCGCCGTCTTGTGACTGCCGTCACGCGCGGCAAGACCGAGCAAGAGATCCTTGGTGTAAATGAATTGATTGCGCGAGTCGTACGGGGCAGCGTGCACGCCTGTGTCCATGCGGATGGCGTCGCACGGACATGCCTCGACGCAGAAGCCACAGAAGATGCAGCGTATCTCGTCGATCACGAATTTGACCGGGTAGCGCTCGTAGCCGCGGCGCTTATCGCCTTCGGGATATTCGCCCGCTTCGATATAGATGCATTGTGCAGGGCATGCGGTCGAGCAGCAGAGACATGCAACGCAGCGCGGGCTTCCGTCTTCGCGCGTCGTCAAACGGTGCAGACCCCGGAAGCGATCCGGGTACGGGCGCTTCTGCTCCGGATAACTAATGGTCGTCACGCCATCGGCCCAACGCTCGGTCACGGGATCGGGCCGTGTGCCGCGGATCATGTCGCGTGTGTTGGCGAAGAAGTGACGCATGGATGCGCCGATGCCCTTGAAAATCTCAGGCAAGTACGACTGCACCTCAGGCGTCCTCTCCGTGTAGCGGAGAGTGACGGCGTTGATGGACGACGGGGGCTTCTTTGGAAATGCGCGAGGCATGATATCAAATCACCTGCAATTCTTTGGTGCCACCTGCAGCGGCTGCATACGTCGCACTGGAACCCACGATGGCCGTCGAACGACGCGGCGTACGAACGAATCCAATCACGCCCCAGACGACGAGCGCCGTGAGCACGAAAGCCGTGATGCCTTGCGTGATGTCGGCAATCACCCTGAGTCCTGATGCCGCCGTTTCGCCACCGCGTTGCAACGCGAGCCACACAATGGCCGTGACGAAGATATTCGCGAGGGATGCCGGCAAGAGCACGGTCCAGCCAAGCTTCATGAGCCTGTCGTATCGGAAGCGCGGCAGACTCCAACGGATGAACGCCTGGATCCAGCAGAGGACCAGCGTCTTTCCGAAGAACGTGAGCACTCCAAGGATGATCATCCAGATGTGCGGGATCTTCTGCTGGATCAGCACCACGTCGCCGAAGGCCAGCGTCAAGCCGTCGCGGTGCAAGAAAGGAAGCGTCCAGCCACCGAGAAAGATCGTGACGAGAAGCATCGAGCTCGTGACGACTTCTGCGTACTCGGCAAAGTAAAACATGCCGAACTTCATTCCGGAGTACTCGGTGAAATATCCGCTGACCAACTCGCTCTCGGCCTCTGGGAGGTCGAAGGGAACGCGCTTGCTCTCGGCGATCAATGCCGCGAAAAAGAGAAAAAAGGCGAGCGGCTGAACGTAAATCCCCCACGCATTTTCGCCTTGCCAACGAACCATCTCGTCGAGGCGAATGGTGCCGTAGATCATCATGGCGCCGATGAGCGTCAGCCCCATCGTGACTTCATAGCTGACCATCTGGCTGGCGGCGCGAAGCGCGCCCATGAGCGAGAATTTGTTGTCGCTTGCCCAGCCGGCGATCGCAGCGCCAATGATCCCTTGCCCTGCCATGGCGAAGACGAAAAGGAGTCCCACGTTGAGCGGTGCAACCACGAGATCGACCGGCTGCGAGCCCATGCTGACCCCGAGACGCTGCGCTGCCGGAAAGATCGTGTGCATCGTGTAGCCGGCTTGGCAGACGCCGTTCACCGGCAACATCCCGCCACCGCCGCCCTCCTTGAGGCAAACGTGCTTCCAAAGAAGGTCGGTGCTGATCGCGTCGCCAAACGGGATGACCGCGATGAGCGCGAAGACCGGCATGAACGCCAAGATCGGCGCGAGGCCAAAAAGAAGCTTGTCCGCGTTCGGCGGCAGGAAGTCTTCCTTCGTGAAGAACTTCACGCCGTCTGCTGCCGTGTGCAGAAGCCCTGCGAGGCGGAGTCGGAATTTGCCAATTGCCAAAAACGCGCGGTTCGGGCCGACGCGATCCTGCATCATCGCGCCACCGCGCCGATCGTACCAAGTGAGGATGCCGGCAACGTTGATGAGAAAGCCCACCATCACCGCGATTTTGACGATGGTCCAGATGAGAGCTGTGGCTGTCATATCGATGCACTCGCCGTCACGTCATTTCCGTTCGGCACGCTCGCACCAACGAGCATGCTGCGCAGATCTTTGAGTTTCGCGAAATTTACTTCGAGTCCGAGTGCGCGGCCCACGAGACGCGCGTGCTCCCACGCGGGACGCGATGCGCCTTGCGGCTCGATCGCCTTGTCGGCGATCTGGCGGATGCCTTGCTTGTTCACGTACGTGCCCGCTGCCTCGGTCCACGACGTTGCTGGAAGGACCACGTGCGCCGCGTCCGTGAGTGCACCCTTGTGGGCAGCAACGACGACCAACGTGCCGAGCATGCTGAGTGCCGTGGCGTCTTCGGGATCACTCGTCGGCGAGATGCCGCCGAGAGCGAGCACGTGGGAGACGAGGCCGGCGCGCACGTCGTCGAGCAATCGCGTGAACGACATCGCGTGTGGTGCAAGTTGCCTGACGCCGGTGGTATTCGGATTCTTGTCCTTGTTGATGAGGATATCGTCGGCGTAGCCGTCGCCCGCGCCGCTCACGTAAAGCGCCGCTGTGCCGAGCAGCGTTGCAATCTCGCGCATGGCGAGATTGTCTTCGAGCGAGTGCTGCGCCGAAAGCACCACGGCAATCGATTCTTTCGGGCCGTTCGAGAGACGCTTGCCCGCCTCCGCAATCGCCATCTCGACCGAGACCTTCTTCGGGCCGATGCGCGCGTCGATCACGCGACCTTCATGAGCCGCGTGATAGGAGAGCATGCCCTCGTCGCACATCCAGTATTTGTTGACGGCTTCGTTGTCGCGCGGTCGATAACGAAACACCTTGTTCGAGCGCGGGTCGTAATCCAGATAACTGTTGCAGCCCGTTGCGCATCCTTGGCAGATGCTCTTGGCCGAGCGCAAGAACCAGACGCGCGCCTTGAAGCGAAAGTCCTTCGTCGTGAGCGCACCAACGGGGCAGACGTTCTCGGTCATGAACGTGTAATGGCCGTCGAGCTGGCGACCCGGAGCCACCGTGACTTCGTTCAAGTTGCCGCGTTCTCGGAGCTCGAGAACCGGATCCTTGGCCACTTCTTCCATGAAGCGGATACAGCGCGTGCACATCACGCAGCGCTCGGCGTCGTAGACGATCGTGGGACCGAAGACGACGGCCTTCGGTTTGTGGATCGGCTCGTCGCGCATGCGCTTGCCAGTCGTTTGATATTCGAGCCAGTAATCTTGCAGTTTGCACTCACCGGCTTGATCGCAGATGGGGCAATCCACCGGGTGATTCAGAAGCAAGAACTCTTGCACGTGCGCGCGCGCCTCGGCGACGTGCTTGCTCGATTCCGACAGGACTTCCTGGCCATCCACTGCGGGCATTTGACAGGCCGGCAGGAGCTTCGGTTTCTGCGCGGGCTTGTACTCGCCGGCCTTTGCGTCCCACTCGACGATGTCGAGCATCATCGCGCGCTGGTTCGGTCCGGGCTTGATCTCGACGAGACACATACGGCAGTTGGCGGGGGCACTGAGACCCGGATGCCAGCAATAATGCGGGACTTCGGTCCCCTGACGATGGGCAGCCTTGATGATGGTCTCACCCGGCTCGAAGGGGACGTCCTTGCCGTCAAGCTTGAAGGAGGGCATGCGTGGCAAAGGGGTTTACGACGATTTGCGCGCCGTTGGAAGTACGCAATTCAAGCGGCCTCATCCGCGCGTTTCGATCCGCTCACGCGCCGCCTTCCTCTGAGAGAGATCGTGGATCGTGATAAACCCCGAGGATGGCGATCCGCCGGCACTTCGCTGCCATTGTCGTTCTCTGCGCGCTTGGATTTGGGGGGTGTTCCCACACGATGCTCGCGAGATCGACCAATGCGAGCAACGCCCGCGTCGTCCCTCGGGAAGCGCCTCCACCCTCCGCCGATGTAGGGCCCCCGCTATCACAGGACGAGATCTGCACGCGGGCGCCCATCGCGCATGCTGCGAGCCTGCCCGGGAAAAAGCCGTTCACCGATCTCGATCCGCAATGCGGCAACGAAGACGAGGACCATTTTTGCAACGCCGTTGCCAAGACGCCTGATCCGCAAGCAGCGTGCTACGTCACCAATGACGACATCGCCCGCGCCGAGCGAGAGAGCCAGATGCAACGAGGCATGGCGGCGTCGACGTCGGCAGAGTGGGACGGTACGACGAGCCCGAAGTATCTCGAGCGCATCGATGCGCACTTGCACCTCACGCCGGAGGAGCACGACAAGCTCCGGAACAATCACTTCGTGGTGCTCGATCGGCTCGCGTTCACCGATTACGCGAGTGCGTTCCATACAATCTTCCAGGAGCAGCTTCCGCTCTTCGTCGGGGTCGATCCGATCCTCCACGCGGTCTATCGCGGCACCGAGTTCGCACTCGAGTACGTCGAGCAAGAGCGCCTCGTTCCTGCGCTCGCATCGCTCCTGAAGAAGCTTCGTGCATCTCTTGTCGCATCGGCGGCAACGATGGACGCCGAAACCCGGGCAGACCTCGACATCTATCTCGGCGTGGCGGCGACTCTCGCGGATTCGAAGTTCAACGACTCCCGCGAATCGCAGTCCTCGCTCTCGTCGCTGAAGAACCCGGCGAGCGACGCGACGATCCGGGCGCTCCGCAAGAAGGCAACCGCCAATCGTGAACTGGAAACGGTCGCTCTCTTCGGTCGCGAGCGCATGATCGACTTCTCGCAGTTCGAGCCGCGCGGGCACTACACGGACGACTCGGAGCACGAGCCCTTATCGAACTACTTCATGGCGATGATGTGGCTCTCACGCCTGGAGCTGAATCTGGTCTCGCGCTCATCGCGGAGCAGCAGCGTGCAGATCGATCCAAGCGAGACGCCGCGGGAGGTGAAAGACGCACTCGCGCTCTCAGAGCTCATCGAACGCTCGGGCGCGTCGACGGAGCTTCGCGCATTCGATGAGATCTACTCAACCTTTGCCGGGCGCCGTGAGGACGTATCTCCAGCGAAGCTCCGCGCGCTGGCGAAAGCGAACGGCATAAGAGCTACGGACGCGTCGGCCGCGCCGAAGCTCAAAACGGCGATCGGCGAGGGTTTCAAGCGCACCGCACGCACGCACTTCACGCCCGAGAATGCCCCTGATCTTCCGGTGATCTTCACGATGATGGGGCCGCGCATCGTCCCGGACGTGGCGCCGCTCACGCGCGTGGTCCACGACGAAGTCCCGGAGCGCAAGTGGCCCACGGCGGCCGACGTTGGTTACATCCTTGGCCATGATCGCGCTCGCGCGTTCATCGACGACTTCGAGGACTTCCCAGGCTTGCCCGACAAATTCAAAGCGGCACGCAAGGAGCTGCAGAAGAACGCGGCGGCATCGAAAGACATCTACGGCCTCTGGCTGCAATCGGTCCTGGCACTCGGGGCCCGGCCGCAAGGCGTGGTGCCGTCGTTCATGAAAACCGAAGCCTACGCCGATCACCGGCTCAACTCCGCCCTCGTCGGGTACGGGCAGATCCGGCACACGTTCGTCCTGCTAGCGGCGCAGGCCTACGGCATGGTCGGCTGCGAGATCCCGGATGCGTACGTTGAGCCGTTACCCGCGGTGTTCGATGGGCTCCTCAATCAGGTACGCACGATGAAGGCGCAGGCACGTGGTTGGAACGGTCTCGAGCGTGTGCTCGCCATGCTTGCCGGCATCGCGCACAACGAGACGAGCGGCCGCATCCTCAGCGAACCCGAGCGACGCTGGCTCGCGATGGTCTCGGAGAACATTCCGATGGACGGGTTCGCCACGGGACAGCCGCCAAGGTATACCGGCTGGTACTTCGATATGTTCGAAGATCGCGAGCGCGGCGCGACCAAGGCAACATCCTTCATCGCCGACTACCTCACGCTCACGGATGTAGAGCGAGTTCTTTACCTGGGCGCAGAAGGTCCGCGCCTTGCCGTCTTCATCGTCGACGCGGGCGGTGAGCCGCGGGCAATGGTCGGTCCGGTCGCGAAAGGATTCGAAGCAAACGCGCCCATCGCGGGACGTCTTTCGGACGACAAAGTCTTTGGCGACGGCACCACGAAGACCGCGCGCTGGCGTACGAGTTACGCCGTTGCGCCGCGCGCAGAGCCCGCGCTGGGACTCGAAGGGCAGATCGTCTCGTGCTACGAGGAGCCAAGGGCCCCTGACGGACCTGACGGACCGGTCGAGTGGCGGATCGCGATCCGGAGCACGCGGGCGTCCGCCGGGCCAACAACGATCACGCTGCTTGATCATCACGCAGATCCATTGACGGCAAAGCTGACGATCGATGTCGATCGCGAGTGGAAGATCGCGGTCTTCGACATGCCTCCGGAGCTCGCGAGGTCTCGCCTCGATGTCGAAGCGTTTCACCTCCGCATCGAAGATTTGGCGCGATCACGAACGGGGACCGGCTCCTACGACTACACGAGTTCGCCGAGCGTCTTCGTTCGCGGCTACCACAGCGACGATAGCGACGACGACAGCAGCCATGACAGCGTTGAAGAGCGGATGCCTACGCTGCCACATGGCATGGGTGCGTTTGCGATTGGCGTGTTGCCAAGCTCTGGGAGCAAAGACGCCGGACCTTGAGCCCCATGCCCGTCCCTTCCGGCGCGCCCGTGGCCCGCGCACAGAACCCCGGCGTGCGCCGTGAGCTTGGGCGCATCCTGTGGCTCGCGCTGCCGATCTCGCTCGCGCAATTCGGCCAGATGCTCCTCGGCCTGGTCGACGTCGCGATTCTTGGTCACGTTTCGTCGACGGAGCTCGGCGGCGCGTCGATCGGCCGCGCCATCGGCTTCGTCTCCACGTCGCTCTGCATCGGCGTAGCCGCGGCACTCGAGCCTCTCGCCGCGCAAGCGGTGGGCGCCTCCGAAGAGCGCACGGCGTGGGAGGCCTTCACCGCGAGCCTTGGAGCCAGTGTCGCGGTGTGCCTGCCAGGCTGCATCCTCGCGATTCTCTCGACGTGGCTGCTCGAACCGCTCGGCATCGAGCGTGCGCTCATCGCACCGGCGCGCGCGTTTCTGGTGGCGCAGGTCCCGGGCCTGCTTTTCTTCGCGCTCTTTCTGTCCGCGAAAACGTACTTGCAAGCGCACGGACGCACGGCGCCCGCCCTGCTCGCCGCCGTGACTGCGAACGTCGTCAACGTCGTCGTGTGCAACGTGCTCGTGCGCGGATCGCTCGGCATCGGCACTTGGTCGCTCGGACTCGGAACACCGCCGCTCGGCGCGTTCGGTGCGGGCATTGCGAGTTCGATCGCGAGCTTCGTGCTCGCATCGTATGTCCTCGTCGCCGCGTTGCGCTTGCGCCCGCACAGCCGCGGAGTCACGAAAACACCTTACGGCGCGCGCTTGCGCAAGGTCGTGCGCATCGGCACGCCCATCAGCTTGCAGATCCTCGCCGAGATCGGCGTCTTTTCGCTCGTCGCCGTTCTGGCGGGACGGCTCGGTGCAGTCGCGGCATCCGCGCACTCGATCGCCGTGGGCCTCGCGAGCTTCGCGTTCATGGGCGTGCTCGGCGTGAGCGGTGCAACCGCGGTGCGCGTGGGTCACGCGATTGGCGAAGGTCGCTCACCTCGACAGAGCGGTCTCATCGGCATCGGCGTCGGCGCCACGTTCATGGCTCTGTTCGGGATCGTGTTCCTTGCAATACCGGACTTTCTCATGAGCCTATTTACGAATGACGTTCATATCCGAGCGCTCGGCGTCACGCTCCTGCGCATCGCCGCAGCTTTCGAAATCTTCGACGGTGTGCAAGTCGTTGCCGCGGGCGCTCTGCGCGGCGCCGGCGACATTCACTACCCCTTCCTCGCCACCCTTGGCGCCCACTGGACCATCGGTTTTCCGCTCGCCCTCTTTCTCGCCTTTCACGCGGGGTGGGGGGCACCCGGACTATGGTGGGGTCTGCTCGTCGGACTCGTCCTCGTCGCCTTCCTCTTGACCGATCGCTTCCTCCGCATCTCCCGCGGCCTCATCAAGAGG
>WQYX01000049.1 GCA_009781005.1 Polyangiaceae bacterium
ATTCATGACGACTCCACTCAGACGGGCCGATCCCTTTGCTGCAAAGGTCGTACGGCGCTCCTCGAGCCTGCGGCGTACGTACAGTACGCCTCGGCTCTGCGGTGCGGCGTGCGCCCTTCTCGCCCTGAGGTCCCGCCGAAGGCGGCCGGGCAGCGCCGAAGGCGCCGCGCAAGCATCGGCCGTCTGCAGAAATCGCGTCATGAATTCTCCGGGCTAGCCTCGATTCGCTCGCCACGGCTGTCGAACTCGCTCTCATCGCAGGCGACTTTTGCACGGCCCGTGATCTCCGTCAGCTCGGCGCGCAGCAGTTTCCGAACAAAAGAAAAGCACCGCGTCCGGGCTCGGGGGGGGGAAGCCTCAACGCGGTGCCACCCCAATGCTAGCGAGTTTCGTACCAACCGTAAACCATTGAAATCACGTCGGCGAGTGCCGCGTCGCTATCATGCTTGAAGGGTCGGGCCGTCAGCTTTGCAATCCTTCGAGCTAGATATTTTTCAGGTGACTACGAACGAAGCCGAGCGGCGGCGCTTGCTCTCAGGCGCGGAGGCTGCGAATGCCCGCCTGGTGAACCTTGCCTGGCAACTTGCGCCCAACGATGCTTTCGGCGGCTCGCGCCGCCTCGACGAGCCGTTCGAGATCGACGCCCGTGCCGACGCCCATGCCGTGCAACATGTAGACGAGATCTTCGGTGGCCACGTTTCCGGCGGCGCCGGGCGCATACGGACAACCTCCCAATCCGCCAACCGACGCGTCGAAATGACGGATCCCGAGCTCGAGCCCGACAAGGATGTTCGCGAGCGCCGCGCCGCGCGTGTCATGCATATGCATGGCGATCGCGGCGAGAGGCAGCGTGTCGAGCGCCCGCATCACGATGTCGCGCGTAAGCCTCGGCGTGCCTGCGCCAATCGTGTCGCCGAACGAGATTTGGTAGCAACCCATGTCGAAGAGTTTCTTCGCGATGGCAATGGACCGCTCGGGGGCCACATCCCCTTCGTAAGGGCAACCCCAAACTGTGGAAACGTAACCGCGGACGCTCATGCCGGCTTCACGCGCAGGACCGATGGTCTCTTCGAATGCGCAAAGCGTCTGGTCGATGGTCTTGTTGACGTTCTTTTTATTGTGGGTTTCGCTGGCGCTCACAAAGACGGCAATCTCTTTGATGTCCGCCTTTTTTGCGCGATCGAGACCTTTTGGGTTCGGGCACAAGGCGCTCAGCCGAACGTCGTGCAGAGGGCGCTCGCGCAGCACTCTGGTGAGTTCGTCCGCATCTGCGAGCTGGGGAATCCACTTTGGAGATACGAAACTCGTGATTTCGATTCTCTCTAGACCAGCGGCGACGAGTGCGTCGATGAGACGAACCTTGCCCGACAGCGGCACCGTGGCGTTCTCGTTTTGCAGACCATCACGAGGCGAGACCTCATAGAGGCTGACGCGATCCGGAACGGAAGACAGCGGGTTCTGCGACACCTGCGCGTTCACGTGACGCCGCTCGCCGGCGCGGCCACGCGCACGTGCTCCTTCGGCCCCCAGAGCGCTGCCCGAAGCTCCTCGACGCGTCCGCGAGCCTTGTCGAGACGCGCTGCCCATGCGTCGACTTCAGCCCTTGCCGCGGCCTCGTCCTTCTCGCCCGACGCGCGCGCCTCGCGAGCTGCATCGAGCACTTCAAGGATCTCTCGATAAAGCTCCTCTCCCGCCGTGACCACCCACGCGTCGAGCTTCTTCGCAAAATCTTCGATCATCTCTTCGAGCTTCGGCCCGATCTGCTTGGACGCGTGGCGAATGATTTCTGGCGCCTCCTCCTTTGCGCGTTTCTTGTATTCTGCATCGACCCGATCGCGCACAGCGAGAGCAAGGAGCGGAGCTGCCAAAACGAGCATGCCGCCCGCGACGAAGTTCACGGCGATCATCGTGCCGATGCCGATCATCAAGACGCCAGCAACGCTCGCGTCGTAGCGGAACGTGTCGATCTGGATGTCGAGCTTCTTCACGTCACCGCCGAGTGTTCCAGCGACGCGCTTGCTTGCTTCGTGAGCGTCCTCCTTGATGAGCGCAATCGTCTTCTCGGCAAGCGCCTCGAGCTTCTGCGCGATCTCTTTGCCCTCGGCTTCGGCCCATTGCCGAAACGTGTCTTCGAGGAAGGAGGGAAGGAACTTGCGAAGATCGTCTTTTTTCGCCGAGTCGATGACGTTCGGAAGTTGGCGCACGGTCTCGTCGACGAAACGATCCAAATCCTTTTGCGCGGCAACCTTGACGCCGCTCACCTCTTCGCGGATGCGCATGCGGCGCTGTTCGAGCGTGTCGGCCTGACCGGCGAGATCCGCCTCGAGCATTTTGATGCGACGCTCGAGCTCCTCGGTTTTCATGGCGATCGACCGGCGCCGTGCGTCGACCCCTTTGGCGAGGAGACTGCCCGCGTTGACTCCTTCGCCGAGCGCGTTGTCGAGCAGAATGCGCCCGCGCTCTTCGGCGAGAAACACGGTGAGGTGCGAGAGCAGCTCGGGCATGCCGCTCTCGGCTTGCCGGCCGAGGAGCGCCGTCTCCGCACTGACCGGGAAAACAACGGGATCCTTGACGAGGTGGGCGAGCTGCGAGCGCGCATACGCGAGCGCCTCCGTCTTTTCGTCGTTGTTCAGGATATCCCATTTCGTAATCACGAAAACGATCTTGTCGCGCGATGCTTTGAGAAGTTTGTCATTCAAAAAAAGCCGCTCGCTCTCTTTCAGAATCTGCCCGGCATCCAAAAGGAACAAGACGGCGTCGGCGCGCGGGATATAGCTGTAGGTAATGTCCGCACGCTGAAGCGACAGATCGTTGACGCCTGGCGTGTCGACGAGGAGAACGCGCTCACGCAGAAGGGGCGCGGGGTAGCCGACCTCGAGATAATCAATCTCATGGACACTCTTTCCACCGACCGAGAAGTTTCTCGTCTCGTCGAATGCAATGGGCGCACGGTGGCCAGATTGATAAACAATGGTGGCCTCGGGCGCGTCGGCGAATTTGAGTTGATGGATGGCCGCCGTGGTCGGCGTGACGCCAACGGGGAGCACGCGCTCGCCGAGCAAGGCATTCACGAAGGTGGATTTCCCGTGATTGAACTCGCCAACAACGACAAGGTGAAATCGATCTTCCTCCAGCTTTTTGACGAGCTCTCGATCGAGACGGTCTTTTAGGCTCCTCGCGCCGAGCCCGCGTGCAATGTCGGAGAGTTCCTCGAGCGCCAGAGTCACATCGAGCTTTCGTTCGCGAAATCCTTCGAGCATAGCGGTTCTCTTTCTCTCTCTTCTGCCGTCGCCAAGCCGCGTTATGCGTCGCCCTTGAGCAACGCCTTCACGCGCTCGTCGACTTCTACCATCGTGAGGCCGGCCGTCCCATTGCTGGTTCGCTTTCGATAGAGCTCGCTCTCGCCAAAGATACGCATCGCGAGCACGCGCTTTGGCAAATACGGATGGGAGGCGAAGGCCTCCATATACCGACCAATACCGTCCTTGCCTTCTTCGTATTGCTCGAGGAACACGTCGATATTGAATTCGTCATAGAGTTTGCGCGAACCGAGCACGAGTTTCGTGAGCGCGCGCGCCGCGACGTGCTCATTCTTCGCGCAGAGCATGCCCGCGCGATCGCACGTGATCTCCGCGCGGCGCGACCACGCATTGAGCGGGAGCATGGCGGGCGCGACGAGCACGCCGAGATAAGCCTGCGCGACGAGCTTCAAATAGTGCAGCGTCGTGAGGTAAACGACGTGCTTGTTGTGGATGTGGCCGCACTCGTGGCCGAGCACGGTGCGAAGCTCCTCATCCGTGTAATGGTCAACGAGTGCAGAATGCACCATCACGAACGACTCGTCATCCGTGCCGTACGTGGCGGCGTTGAGCGTTGGGTTATTGACGATGTAGATCTGGGGTGCCTGGATGCCGAGCGTCTCGGCGCACTCGCGTGCAATGCCATAGATACGCGGAAATTGCCTATCGGACACGCGCACGGCGTTGCCGAGAAGCTGCCCGCGCCAGACCTGCCTGTACATGCGCACGGTGCTTGCCACAGCGAGCTCGATGGGCTTGGCCTGCTCGAACGTGGCGCGCGTTTGCCGATCGAGGACATACGAGTAGTCGTGCTCGCCCTCCTGAGCACCACCGGTGCGCTCCGCCCTTTTGCGGATCACGAAGGCATTGAAGTCGAGCGTTGGGGCTTCGGCCATGATTCCTCTTTCAGCGGCTGTTCATGAGGGAGAGCGCAAGACTAGCAGGCCTCTCAAAAACTCCCATCGGTCGCAGCGACGCATGATCGGCGCGACGTTGGACGCAACAAAAGAAAAGCTCCCGGCAACGCGTCTGTTCGCGCCGGGAGCTCGAACCACTTGTTTTTGGTTGGGCCTGCCAGATCTGACGGGACAAGCAGGCAACCGCAGGTTGATTGCGCTGGGAAACACCTCCGTGGTGGGGCCCGCGTGAGACGCGAGCAAGTTGAGAATGAATGACGGGATGCGATGAGTAACGATGCGAATATGAGAAACGGAACAATGGAGGTTGATTGAAACGAAAGGACGCGAAACAGATTGTCTGGTCTCGCGTCGCCTTCGTGCATGATGACAACGGACACCTTCGTTCTGTTCCCGACGCCCGCAATTTTGATCATCGAGCACCGCCGCCATGGCTGCGGCAACGTCGGCTAATGAGTTCTCCTCTGGAACCGTTGCGAGCGCCGCAAAGCTAGGAAGGCCGACCGAGGAATACTCGGAGTATTTTGAGGGAGGCCGACCGAAGATTTGCGGCGCGCAGCAGGTTCCGGAGGAGAACGGATGAACGAGCTCGAAAAGATCGCGTCTCTTGCAGCTTGCTTTGGTAGCGGCAGTCCTTGGGTACGCGTCGGCATCGGCGATGACGCGGCCGTCCTCGACTCTTTCACAGGCTCGCTCGTGTGGACCGTGGACGCACAGGTTGAAGGCACGCATTTCCGTTTCGACTGGGCAAGCTTCTACGAAGTTGGTTTTCGAAGCTTCATGGCGGCCGCAAGCGATCTCGCTGCCATGGGCGCCGATCCGGTTGCGGCGCTCTCTTCGTTGGTGCTGACGACTGCGTTCGACGACGCGGCGCTCGGCGCGTTCTCCGCTGGGCAGGCGGACGCCGCGCGCGATGTCGGCGCACCCATCGTCGGAGGAAACCTTGCGCGCGGTGGCGAGATGTCCGTGACCACGACGCTGCTCGGGCGGACAGCACGTCCCGTCCTGCGCAGCGGCGCGCGCGCCGGTGATCTCGTCTTGCTCGCGGGCGACGTGGGGCTCGCGGGCGCCGGACTGCTGGCACTCCGTCATCACGTGCATGATACACAAATTGCATCATGCATCGAAGCCTGGCGAAGACCTCGCGCGCGTATCGACGACGGACGCATGCTCGCGACGTTCGCGCAAAAAGGGCATGCGCATGCGGCCATCGACATCTCCGACGGGCTGGCGCGCGATGCTTGGCACGTCGCCGAGGCGAGCGCCGTTCGGATCATCTTCGACGCCGAGCACCTCGTCGCCCACGGTGGACCGAGACTCCGCGCGGCGGCGAACGTGCTCGGACGCGATCCGCTCGATCTCGCTCTGTACGGAGGAGAAGACTACGCGCTCCTCGCGACGAGCGACATGCCCATCCAAGGCTTCTCGTGCATCGGCGTCGTCGAGAGCCGCGCAGCCGACGAGCCGCGCATCCTCGTTCGCGATCCCTCAGGAGTCCGCGGAATCGAGCCACGCGGCTTCGATCACTTCATTGTATAATACACGCTAACGGATCGCGCGTCTCATAGTCCAGAGCACACAGCGGGGATGTTCCGGCCTGCAAGCAATGTCTTGAACACGGCGAGCTCGGGAGCGGTGCCGCCCGCGCCCATCTGCTTGGCCGTCGCGTCGCATTGGTTGGCAGCAGCAGTGAGCATGCCGGCTTCGGGCGATGCGCCCATGGCCTTGGCTTGAACGCGCAGTTGCTGGCAGCATTGCTTGAGGCGCGCCACGTTCGCCGGAACGGCGGGGCCGGTCGCTTTTTTCGCTGCATCCGCGTCTGCGGCGGAATCCGCGTCCTCACCTGCATCCTCGACGAGTGGCTCGAGGGGAACGGGAGCGGCTTCCACGGGCTCCGGCGGAGGCGGCGCCGCGTCGACAGGCTCGGGAGCCTTCTTCGGGCAGGCAACGAGCAGTGGCAACGCGCTGAAGACAGCAAACGCGAAGAGGCTGCGGCGGGGCGAAAGACGCATTTAGAATTCTCCTTATAGTCGTTCAATATCGGATATCTGGCGCACCCTGCAACAATCCGGTGCGCAACCGCGGTCTCCCCGCCCGCTCGACCGCAGACTGAGATAACGTGACGTGCCATGCACAAGGTCTTCTTGCCCATCGCACTTCTCACGGTCGCGAGCGGGCTGCCCATCGCATGCTCGAGTAACAACCCTCCGCCAGCCGCACCGACCCCGAATGCCAATGCGGGGGCAACATGGGACAGTGGGGCGCCGCCCGTGGCGCCCCCGGTCGCCAACGACACGGGCACGCCGAATCTGTTGGAAGCGACGATGGATGCTGCAATCGATCTTGCGATTAGGAATCAATCGGCTCAGGCCGCTCCATCCATGACACCCGAAGGTCAGGCCGGGCGCGCGACACTCCAACAAGGCCAGAGCTTCAGCATGGTCGTCACGCTGCAACCGAATCAGTGTTACACGGTGATTGGTTATTCCCCTCCCGGTCAAGTCACGCAGCTCGACATGAAGCTCATGGCGCAGCCGCTCAACATCCAGGCAGGTGCGTCGAGCACGAAGGAAAAGAACCTACCCGTGATCGGCAAGGGCAAGACCGCTGCACTCTGCCCGATCTTGCCCGTGCCCATCGCATACAGGCTCGACGCGGTGGCCACACAGGGCGCCGGGCGCATCGGCGTGCAAGTTTTCTCCCGACCCAAATGATTCCATCCGTTGGGCGGCCACGGGGGGCCGCCCCTACGAATGTGTTGTCGATTGTAGGGGCAGGCCCCCGTGCCTGCCCGAAGGCGCACGCCGCATGGTGTCACAAGGCCGAGAGAAACGTCCAGGCGGCATCTCGCGCTGAACGCGGAACGTCGTGTCCGTTGCCGCTTGTCTCGCACCACACCACGCTCGCACTGCAGCCCGCGTAGATGGTGCACCCGTCACTCTCCGACGCCTTCCCGCTGCAGTGATTGGTGTGTAGCCACTGATCGCGGCTACCCTGACCCGTGGAGAATGCAACGGATCCGTCGTCGCGATCGTGGTGGATGAAAACGGTCATCGGCACTTCGCACTGGACGTTCTCCGGTCCTCCGCCGGACAAAGCGACGATCGCGCGCACGGTGCTCGGGCGAACGCAGCCGAGCTGATTTGCGAAGTAGCCGCCCGAGCTCCAACCGAATGCGAACACGCGCGCTTCGTCGACGCAGAGCGTGCTCTTCATGCGTTCGACGAGCGCGTCGAACAGCGGGAGATCTTCGGTCTTGCCCCAATGCGGCGCGAAATTGTCGGCCCAGACGCGACGAACGACGGCGTCTGGGTAGACGGCGATCATGGAGTCGGCAAGGGCTTCGCCCTGCGCGATCAGACGGTGGAAGGAGGAGCCGTTGCCGCCCGAACCGTGGAACATCAAGACGAGCGGGTATGCGCGGCTCGAATCGTAATGTGCGGGCAGCGAGATCTCGTAAGAACGCTGCGCCCCGTCCGCCAAGATAGTTGCATGTTGCACGCTCGGCGGAGCCTGCCCGCACCCCGCGCTCGGTCGCACGGCAAGGCGCGCACCGCCGTCGAAGGAGGTTAGCCGCACCGCAGCCGGCGCATTCGTGAGCGAATCGCAACGGCTGCATGCGCCGAACGCTCCGAACAGAGCAACCATGGCGAGCAAGGCGAGACGGTTCATGAGCCACCGAGCTCAGCGCACACGCTGGCGAGCGCTTCATCGAACCACCGATGGATGGTCTTCGGGAATGGCCACATCCAGCCGTAGTCCGGTCCAACGAAACGGCGAACGACGGGCTCGCGGAGCTTTGCGGCGGCATCCACACCGTAGATCTCGGCGGTGGCGCGGATGGTCTCGACATACGCTTCCCATTCGATGCGCGCGCGCCCCCAGGCAAGAAAGAGCGGCAAGACCGGCACGAGATACGCGAACGCCATCGGGATATCGCCCATGCGCCTTCTCTGGCGCAAATGCACGCGCTCGTGGCGCAAGAGGATGTAGCGCTCATCGTCGCTCATGGCGTCCCAGTCGTCGGGCACCCAGAGCACGCCGAAGAGCACCGTATGATAATGTGTAAGATACATGCGTTGACCGCCGAGCGTCACCGTCACGAGCGCCACGTGGATGGCCTTCTGAAGCACGCTATCGCGTTTCTTCTCGATACGAAAATTCGGAAACTCCGCGCGAATCTCCTCCAGAAAAGCGTCGGTGCGGTTCATGGCTCGCGTCCGGTGGAAGGATATGCACTGTCCGAAAGCCGGACGAGCATGCCCAAGCGCTTTCGAAAACCGCGCGAGAGCAATGCCGCCGCAAGCGGGCTCTCGAGAGCGGGCACGCCATCGATCGAGCCGAGGAAGATCGCACGATCGTCGACGTGCGCGATCGCAACGAGCGCGTCAGCGATCACGCCGGCACGGGGTGTCGCGAGCTCGCCCGGCGTCGAGAACGTTGCGAGGTGATGCCCGCCGCGCGCGAGCCACACAATGAGTTCCCCGTGGGACAAGACGACGCGCGCACCGGCAGCACGTTGCGCCCGCAGGGCGGCCGGCCACGGGAGCAGCGCGCCGTAGGGATTGGCGGGATCGGTGGCAGAGAGAACGACGAATCGCTCATCCTCGCGTTCTTCGCGTGAGAGTTCACGCAGTCGCTCCGGAGCACCGGGCAGCGCAAATTGGAGCGCACCAGGGCCGGCCACGAAGTAGCCCCGACGTACGCGCCCCTGATCCTCCATCGCGCGATAAATCTCGTAGAGCGACGCAAACCCTCCAGCGATTGCCTCCGCGTGCGCCACTTCGCGCAAGACGACGCCATAGCGATCGAGGAGGTTGCGAGCCATTGCGGTGAAGCGCTCCGTAGGCGACGGAGAGATCTCCCAATGCAACCGGCGAAGCGACCATCGACCTTCTGCTCCGCGCGGGACAAACCGCGCCATTGTCGGACGTCTTGCCCGACGTGGATTTCGACGTTCCTCCTTTGTTCCCAAGCTTCGAAGTGGTTCGAACGTGTCGTTGGTGACTTCGCCAGCCCAAACGAGATCCCAGAGCGCAGCGAGCACGTCCGCAGGAAACGCGCCGAGAGCGCGCACGATTTCATTGAAGAAGAGCGCACCCCGGCGCGTGAAAAGCTCGCGCAATTTGTCGTGGAGCGGACCGGCCTGGGGTGCATCACTGTCTTCAGGTTCACGCGCGAGCAACGGCTCGTGATCGGCGAGATAGAGCGCGACGAGACCGTCGTTCTTGCCGATCGACTCGATGCCGGCCCAGACGACCTCACCGGAGGCAAGGAGCATGTCGAGATGATGCGGACGATAGCCCGGGATGCGCGCTGGCAAGATCTCCGTTTCGAGCACCGACGCAGGCAACGGGCAACCTTCGAGTTGCATGATCACCTGAAGGAGATCGATCGCGTGATCGAGCACACCAGCCCCTCGCGGCGTCACGTTCTGCCACGCCATGAGAAAGCGCGCGAACGCGGATGCCGAAGCAGGGACAATGGCCTGACGGAGCTTCGCGAGCGTCTTGTGCTTGAGCGCGCGCAAAACTTCCGCATCGCAATATTCGATCACACCCGGAGCGAGATCCGTGCGGTAGGTGCCTCGAAGGATTTTGCCGCTCGCAACGAGCGGCTCGAGCACGTCGCTGACCACCTCCTCGCCGAGCCCCCAGCGCTTCATGAGATCCTCTGCCGTGAACGGACCGTGCGTTTTCGCGTGGCGAAGAACGAGGCTCGCAAGGGCATGATCCACAGGAGCCATGAAGGCATCGGGCACACCGCGATCGATCGCGATGCCGAGCGCATCGCGGTAGCGCCCCGCGTCCTCGACCGCGATGAATCGATCCTCGTTTGCGATGCGAACAGAAAGGGCCCTGCCTTCGGTCAGAAGAAGCGACAACCAATTGGTTGCATCGTCGGGCTCCTCAGCAACCATTTGGTTGCGCGTGAGATCGCCGAGGCGGAGCAGCAGATCGGCGAGCGCGTCGGCGTGGCGAAGCGGATGACCGAGGAGTTTTCTCTCGTGCTCCAGGATCACGTCGGGATCGAGGAGCCTCCGGATCTCGGCCTCGCCAAGAAGTTCTTTTAGTTGACCGTGATCGATCGTGAGCGCGTGGGCTCGGCGCTCGGCCGCGGGCGCGTCCGCGTCGTAGATGAAATTTCCAACGAAGGAGAAGAGCAGCGACGAAGCGAACGGCGAAGGGAACGGGCGATCCACGGTCACGACGCGGATCTTCTTCGACGCGACACCGCGCAAGATCTCGGTGAGCGCGGGCATGTCGAAGGCGTCCTTCAGGCACTCGCGATACGTCTCGAGCAAGATCGGAAACGACGGATATTCACTCGCGACCGCGAGCAGATCGGCCGAGCGCTTTCGCTGCGCCCAGAGCGGCGTGCGCTTGCCGAACGAACGCCTCGGCAAAAGCAGCGCGCGTGCGGCGGCTTCACGAAAACGAGCAGCGAAGAGCGATGTTCCATTGAGCTCGCGCGTGACGATGTCGACGATCTCATCGGGCGACGGAAAGAGCACCTCGATCGAAGGCGGCGCAGTGTCAGCGGGGACGCGAAACACGAGGCCGTCGTCCGTGTAGACTACATCGATGCCCCCTGAGGTCCCGCCGGAGGCGGGCCGACCTGCGCCGAAGGCGCCGTGAACAGTGCTTGCTTCGCGTAACTTCGCGAGCGCCGCCATCGCCCACGGCGCATGAACGCGATTGCCGAACGGCGAGAGCACGCAGATGCGCAGATCGCCGAGCTCGTCGGGGACGCGTTCGACGACGATATGGCGGTCGGTGGGGACGGCACCCGACGTCTTGATTTGCTCGCGCACGTAGTCGACGAGCGAGGCGGCCGAGTGTGCATCGAGCCGGTGCACGCCCTCGAGCATCGCGCGCGCGTCGTTCGGTGCGAGGTTCGCGATCTCGCGTGTGAGCTTGCCGATGCGCGTTCCAAACGCAAAGCTTCGACCCGCACGATCACCGTGCCAAAACGGCATCTTTCCCGGCATGCCCGCGGCGGGCGTCACGATGACTTGATCCCGCGTGATGCGTTCGGTGCGCCACGACGAGGCTCCGAGCAAGAAGATCTCACCTACACGCAGCTCGAAGACCATCTCCTCGTCGAGCTCGCCAACGCGCCGGCTCACGTGGCTCTTCGATGCGAACGTGAGAGCTGCGTCATCGCCCGCGAGAAAGACGCCGTAAAGACCGCGATCCGGGATGGTGCCGCCATTCAGGATCGCTAAGCGCAGCGCGCCGTGCCGCGAATGGATCACGCCACGTTTTCGATCCCACGTGATGCGCGGGCGAAGGTGCGCGAACTCGTCGGACAGATAGCGACCCGCGAGCATGTCGAGAACACCGTTGAAGCTTTCGCGCGGCAGCTCCGCGAACGGGGCAGCGCCTCGCACGAGATCCCAGAGCGCTTCAACCTCGGTCTCGATGCCGATCGACACGATGGCCACGATCTGCTGCGCGAGAACGTCGAGCGGATTTCGCGGATAGAAAGTTTCTTCGACGTCGTTGCTCTCGATGCCTTGCGCGGCAGCAGCGCACGCGAGGAGATCTTGCGCGTGCTTCGGAACGAGCACGCCGGTAGGCACACCGCCAACGTGGTGGCTTGCGCGACCGATGCGTTGGATCCCCGACGCCACCGATGGCGGCGCCTCAACTTGGATGACTTGATCGACGGCGCCCATGTCGATGCCGAGTTCGAGTGACGACGTTGCGACGATGGCGGGCAAGATCCCAGCTTTGAGACGCTCTTCGATGTCGCGCCGCTTGTCTTTCGCGACGGAACCGTGATGCGCGAGCGCGATCTCGCTGCCCGCGAGATCGTTCAAACTTGCCGCGAGCCGCTCGGCGAGCCTGCGGCTGTTGACGAAGATCATCGTCGAGCGAGCCGCACGAATACGCCGCGCGAGGTGCGCGTGGATCTTCGGCCAGATGCTTCGTGTCACGTTCTGTGCGGCTGCGTCGGGCTCAGGCTCGGGCAGCGGCGGCGGGACTTCGACTGTGATCGAGAGCGTCTTTCTCGAACTGGCATCGACGACCGTAACAGGTCTTGCTCGCCTGCCCTTCACGTCGAAACCGCCAAGCAAGCGAGCAACTTCGTCGAGTGGCTTCTGTGTCGCCGACAGACCAATGCGCTGAAGACGTCCTCCGCGCAGCGCCTCTAATCTCTCGAGTGACAGAAAAAGATGTGCGCCGCGCTTGGTTGCCACCATCTGGTGGATCTCGTCGACGACAACGGTCTCGACAGCGGTGAGGAGCTCCCGCTGACTCGACGTGAGAAGGAGGTAGAGCGACTCGGGCGTCGTGATGAGGATGTCGGGGGGCGCGCGGCGCATCTTCGTTCGCTCGGCCGCCTTCGTGTCGCCCGTGCGTACAGCCACCGAAACATCGCGGAGCGGCAAGTGCGCGCGACATGCGGCTTCGGAGATCCCGGCGAGCGGTGCGCGGAGGTTGTGTTCGACGTCGACGGCAAGCGCCTTCAATGGCGAGATGTAAAGTACACGCGCTGTCGTTTCCGAAGGGCGGACGAGCCGATCGATCGCCCAGAGGAACGCCGCAAGGGTCTTGCCGGATCCGGTTGGCGCGAACAGGAGCGTCGACTCACCGCGAGCGATCGGAGGCCAAGCCTCGATCTGGACGCGCGTTGGCTCACCGAGCGATGCGCGAAACCACGCACGAACGGCCGGATGGAAAGTGGCGAGCGGATCGATGGACTCCGTTTTTCGCCGCGAAGCCAAAGATCACCCCGCGAGACAATCCCCGAGAGCGATCTGTTCGTCGAGCATCGCGAGGATGTCGTCGCGGCTCGTGAGCGGATTTGCGAGCACGGCGCGCAACACCACGACGGGAACATCCGCGCCGTAACGCGTGCCGCGGAGGGTCGTGCGCGAGATGAAGCTCGCGCCGCCGTCACGCTGCGCCTCCTGCAAACGTTGATTCAACTCGTTGATGGAGTCGTTCCCGTCGCGATCCAAAGAGCGCGCTTGCACCCGTTCGCGCAGCGCCTTCGGGATGAAGCGATAGACGACGATATTGAGTTGCGGCTCGGCAAGGAGTTCGAGCTCGGGCCGCGACTCGATCGTGCGCGCCAAGAACGCCGCCTTCGAGATGCCCTCTTCGACGAGACTCCGGTAACCGTTCCGCCCGATGATGTGCAGTGCACCATGCAAGTAAATCGCCATCGCCGGGCGCGAACCTTCGAGCGTCCGCCGACCGAGATCTGGCGAGCCTCCACGAACGATGTAGCTTGCATTCGTTTCGATCGCGCGCGCTGTCTCCGGATCACGAAAGAGCACCGTCCCAATGCCCATCGGCGCGTAGAGCTGCTTGTGCCCGTCGATCGTGACCGAATCCGCACGAGCGATCCCATCGAGAAGACCGCGGTGCTTCTCCGAGAAGAGCACCGGACCTCCCCACGCCGCGTCCACATGAAAGTAGCAGTGATGCGCCTCGGCGAGATCGGCCATGGGCGACAGCGGATCGACGGCGCCGGTCTCCGTGGTGCCCGCAACGCCGACGAGCGCGAGGACGAGTGAGCCTTCGCGCTCACATTGCGCGAGTGCTTCTTCGAGGAGCGCAAGGTCGATCGATCCACCGTGCGTCGTGGGCACCTTGACGAGAGCACTTCGACCGAGGCCGAGCAGATCCACGGCCTTGTCGAGCGAGTAGTGCGCCGCCGATGAAGCGACGATGACCGCGCGCTGACAGCCATAAGCTCGCAGCGCTTCCGTCATGCCTTCGACGCGAACGCCAGCGAAATCTCCCTTCGGTCCAAGACGGACGTTTCGCGCGCACCAGAGCGCGGCAAGATTCGCGAGAGTGCCTCCTGACGCGAGCATTCCGAGCGTGCTCTCCGTGTGTTGGATGTGCGCGTCGTAAAAGGCTTGGTCCCGTCCGTAGACGAGGCGATGCAGAATGGCGAGCGCTTGCCGCTCGTAAAACGTGAACGCGTTCGAGGTCTCGAGCTTGACGACGTTCTGGTTCAGCGCCGTCATGATCCGTCCGAGCGGCGCAACGAAGCTTGGCAACGCCGACGTCATGTGCCCCATGAAGTGCGGAGAGTGCACGGGAACCGAGTGCGGAACGACGTCGTCAAAAAGGTAACGGAGGTACGCCTCGACCGTGGCGCCGCTCGGCATGTGCGAATCGGCGAAGCGCCGCCCGAGATCGTCGGCGCTATCTGCTTCACCAGGGCGTGCCGCGAAGAAGCGGGCGAGACCGTCCATCACGGCTCTCTCGACATCGGGCGACTCGTGCGTCGTCCCGTAGGCAACGAAAAGTGAAAGGAGCTCGGGCGCGCAGGTCGTCATCGCGGACGGCGAGGCTTAGGCTGCACGCACACCGCCCGCAATCGATTTGACGCGAGGTCGAGGCGGGGCCGAGGAGCGGCTACCCAAGGTGATCTCCCTCGGCGACGCCGCGACCCATGAACCACTCGCCCGCGGTAACAGCCTTCTTACCTGCAAGTTGCACGCGAACGAGCTCGACACTGCGTTCGGCACACGCGACGACGACGCGGTTCTTGTCGGCGAACACCACCGTGCCCGGCGCGGGCACGACGGGCGCATTCGGCAGATCGGTGATGCGTGTAGCATGCACCTTCAACATCTTGCCGCGCGACGAGGTGAACGCGCCCGGCCAAGGCGTCATGCCGCGCACGTGATCATGCACCGCGCGCGCGGACTCGCAGAAATCGATGCGCCCGTCCTCCTTCTTCAGCATCGGTGCGAGCGTTGCGCGCGATGCATCCTGCGGCGTGGCAGCAAGCTCGCCGGCGACGAACTTCGGCAGCCCGATGCGCGTTGCCATGGCGCCAAGCACGCCGAGTCGCAGAGACAGGTCGCCCGCCGTCTCGTCCTCGATGATCGGCGTCGAGTGCTGTTCGAGCATGTCCCCGGTGTCCATCCCCTCATCCATCTTCATGAGCGTCACGCCGGTCTCGGTTTCACCGCGCACGATGGCCCACGTGATGGGCGCTGCGCCGCGAAGCTTCGGCAGGAGCGATGCATGCACGTTCACGCAACCAAGACGCGGCGCCGCGAGGACGTCCTTCGGCAAGATGCGCCCGTAAGCGACGACGAGTGCAACGTCGACGTCCTGCAGAGAGAGCCACGCAGCAAACTCGCCTGTGCGAAGCTTTTGCGGCTGAACGACCGGGAGCCCAATCTCCATCGCACGGCGCTTGATCGGAGGTGCAGCCACCTCGAGCCCGCGGCCGGCGGGTTTGTCCGGTTGGCAGACGACGGCGGCGACGTCCGCAACTTCGACGAGCGCATCGAGACACGGCACCGCGAACGCAGGTGTGCCGAAGAAGACGGCGCGAAACGATCGGCGTGGCGCGCTTCGGGGCCCGATCGTCATGGTCGTCGGCCACCGAGGTCGATCCTGATCTTCGGCGCGTGATCGACGCTATCGGAGACGCCAACGAGCGGCGTCCCGATCTTCACGGTGTACTTCCCCTTGGGAAGTGCACCGGCCGGCGAGCGATGAAAACCTCGCTCCCGCGGAGTACCGCGCACTTTGTCCGGCACCCATTTCATCTTCACGGCATCCCACGGAACGACGGCGTGCGCCGCGCCGCTCGGACCGATGGTCAGCCTGGCGATTCGAGCGTCATTCACAGGCGGAGGCGACTGCCCTTTCGGAAGCCGTGGAGATTTGCCGGGAGGCACGTCCACACGTTTGTTCCTGGCGTTGTACGTCTCTGTCTCGAAGCGCGGAAGCGGATCGATACGGAAATGAAGCGTGAGCGGCGCGTTCGTCTCGTTCGTAAACGTCACGAGCAGATTGGCCTTGCCACCCGGCGAAATGTGCCTGGGAGTCACGAATGCGGTGATCTCGAGCTTGCCTTTGAGATCGACGGTCGGGACGCCGCCCGCCGTTACGGTTTCCTCACACTCGCTCTTCAGCAAGATCTCCTCGATGTTGCCGATGTCCGTGCCGCTGCACTCGTCCTTCTTTTCGATCGACGCATCCAGAGATGCGTCGCCCACCGCGCCATCGACTTCATTCGAAGGACTTTCGGCAGGCATGTTCTCACCGCCACACCCCATGAAAACAGCGAATTGTGCGACGAACGAAAGAGCGAGAAGAGCGTGTAGGGCAGCCGTCGCGAGCGAATCGAGGCTAGGGCGGAGCGCGAGCACCGGGCGGAACAGGCTTTGAGGCCTTTGAGCACGGAGCGCAGCGCCCAACCGACGAATCGATTTCGCGCAGCAGGCTGCCCTATACGCTCTCAGTCGATGCATGCTTGCCACATATCTGGTGTCGAAGACTTCATCGCACAGCGGTATTCGCTTCGCGAGATCTCGGTTTCACATTGCTGAAAAGCCCGCTGATAAGCGGGATCGGCCTTTCGCAGGGCCTTCTTCATTTCGCGTGCCGCGCGCCGTTCGGTCTCGCGCAGATCTGCGAGCTCGGAGTCGCTCGCGATCGTCATGTCGAGGTACTTGTCGAGCATTTGGTTGCATTCCTCACGCGTGACCTTGGTGCGACACGCCAAGACGAAGAGGAAGGGCAGGAGCAAGCAAACTCTCACAGCACGCACGCGCGGAGCATAACCGGGAACCGCTCGCGTTGCCTACGTGGCAAAAGGCACGCTACGTTTGCGCGCCATGAATCGCGCCATGAATTTCTCGGCTGGTCCCGCGGCACTTCCCCTCGCAGCGCTCGTGCGCGCGCAGAGTGAGCTCGTCGACTTTGACCACTCCGGCATGAGCATCATGGAACAGTCGCACCGCGGCAAGGTCTACGAGAACGTCCATCACGAGGCGATCACGCTCGTCTCTGAGCTGCTCGAACTGCCGAAAGACTACGAGGTGCTCTTCGTCCAGGGCGGCGCCTCGACGGCCTTCGCGCAGATTGCGATGAACTTCCTCGAAGCCGGGAAAACAGCAGACTACGTCGTCAACGGCTCCTGGGGTGAGAAGGCGGTCAACGAGGGACGTGCCATGGTCAACGTGTCCGGCGGCACGATCCACGTCGCCGCGAGCACGAAGAAAGACAAAAACTACGTGCGCGTTCCAAGGCAAGACGAACTCACACTCACGAGCGACGCTGCATACGTGCATATTACAAGTAACGAAACCATCCACGGTGTCGAGTTCGCCGTGACCGAGAGGACGCCCTTCCCAAAGGTCTCGGCTCCGCTCGTCTGCGACATGTCGAGCGTCATCCTGGGTCGCCGCATCGACGTGACGCCGTTCGACTTCATTTACGCGGGTGCGCAGAAGAACATCGGCCCGAGCGGTGTCACGATCATCGTTGCGAAAAAGTCGATGCTCGATCGCGGCCGCAAAGATCTCCCTGCAGTCCTCCAGTACCGCGTACATGCGGAGAACAAATCGCTCTACAACACGCCGCCCACGTTCGGCGTCTATCTGGTGCGCAACACGCTCGCGTGGTTGAAGGCCGAAGGTGGCGTCGCGTGGGTCGAGAAACGCAATCGCGACAAGGCGCGCGTGCTCTACGACGTGATCGACAACTCGGGTGGTTTTTATCGCTGCCCCGTCGAGCCGGACAGCCGATCGATCATGAACGTCGTCTGGCGCTTGCCAACACCAGAACTCGAGGAGGCGTTCGTGAAAGAGACCACCCACGCGCGCATGATCGGCCTCAAAGGACATCGCTCCGTCGGAGGAATTCGCGCGTCCATCTACAACGCGGTCGAGCCCGAAGGGGTGGCGGCGCTCGCGTCGTTCATGAAGGACTTCGCCGCACGCCACGGCTAGAACGCGTTTGCTAACCTGCTGCGCACCACGATGCCCGCGTTGGGTCCTGCGGTGCCTGCGCACGTACCACAACGTACGCTTACGCGGGCTCCTCGGACCCGCCTTGGCCTCGCGGCGCTCGCGACGGTTATCAAACGCGTTCTAAACGAGCCCCGGCCGCGTGTTCATACTTTTCCATGCCGGCGGGGGGCTCCTCTACTTCTTCTTTGCGAGGTGCGCCTTGAGCTGCGCGTCGAGCGCATTCGCAATGGCGGGAGCCACGGCAGCGCCGCGAGCCCACTGCGACGCCTTCACGAGATTTGTCTTTGCCGCCTCTGCAAGGCGCACGCGGCGACGGCGCGACAGGCCTTGGAATGCCTTCTGCGATTCGGAAGGGTTATGACGAAAAGAGGGCTTGAGGAATCCACGCATGGCGCGAGCTCTTAGCGTCGAACCAACGCGTTGTCATTAGCGGATCCGCTCGATCCCTCACCCACGGCGAGCGAGAGCGGGAACGCATCGATGTGTGTCTGGCCCTGGTGCGGAGTTTCGCGCACGATGGCGCCAAAGACCGCTTCGGCGGAAGGCGCGCCGTGCGACGAGACGGCCGTTCCTCGCAAGGGAAGATGAGCGTCGACGGATGCATGGCCGATCGTCTGCCACTTCTCACCGTCGATCGATCCCTCGGCAACGACGTCGCTGCCGGCTTGGTTCTCGTGGATCTCGAGCCGCAGGAATGCAGGCGTCTCCTCGCTGACGCCCTGGATGTTCGTCATCGCGATCTCCGTGGTCGCGCCCCCCCTGGAGGTACGCACCTGCATGCGCGGCGCGCGATTGGCGAACATTCTGCACACCGACACATTCGGCGCCCCCGGATCTTCGCTCGCGCGCGCCATCAGGCACGCCTTCGCAAAGGGTTCGACGTGCGAGCTCGGGACCGAAACGAACGTGCTGTAAACGGCGTCGCTCGAACCGACTTCGTAGGAAAACCAGAAGCTGTCGGCGCCGTTCCAGATGTCGCCGCTCGACGCTTGGACGAAGTGCGCCGAGCTCTCGTTGTTCTCCCGAGCGATGTGCCATGCGTTGGCCCATACGGACGCGTCGGCGTTGACCATGTCCGTGGCAAGGTGCTGCGCACCGGTCCTCTGCGCCATCTCGAAGTCGTCCAACGCGTCGAGACCGCCTGGCACGCCGCGCCCGTAGACGCGCGCAATGAGTCCGCGCTCGCGCGCTTGCCGTGCGTAAGCTCGGTCCGACCACGGCATGTTCACGAACACGATATCTGGCCGCTCGTCGTATGCATGCATTGCGCACGCATCATCGACGTTCGGTGCGAGGAACGCGAGGCGGTCTCTCGGAGCGCCCGCCGCGTAAGCGTTGACGGAGCTCGCGCGGTCGCATGCCGTGCCGCCCGTCACCGCAACGATGAATTTGCCGCGCAACTCTCCCATGGTCGGAAAGCTGCACGTATCGGGCGCACGGTCGCGTGCCTTGTCCACGGACGACGCCGCGACGGCCTGCCGAAGCGAGATCGCGTCAGGACATCGGTTCATCAGATCTCCCGGAGCGACGATCGCGGCGCGACCAAAGACCTTGGCAAGTAGCGCATCGAGATCTTCGGCCGTCTGCCGCACACCGAGCCGATCCTTCAAATCGATGAAGAGCGTAATGGGCTCGTGCGCAGGCACGGCACGATGGAACGCAGCGAGCTGTCCGAGGCAGTCTGAGAGCATCGTACATGTCGTGCGACGGAGGAACGGAACGTCCTCGTGGTAGACGAACCAGTCGCCGTGTGGACTGAGTTCACCGCTCTTGGTCTCGTGGATATCGAGCTCGATGCTCCGCAGGCCGTGCCATGCGAGTTGATCGAAGAGCGGCTCGAAGCGTTCGTAGGCATTGTGCGCCGACTTCTGCACGATCTCGTCATAACGAAGTGCATCTACGTTCTTCGCGCCGACACGTGATCGTTCGTCGTCGACGAAGGGGGACGGCGACGCATCTGCGCCTCCAAGGCTCGAACCGAGCGCCGACACCAACCCGAAAGCGACCAAAATCGCTCGACGTGCGACGAAGAATTTAGAAAACACGCTCCTCTAAGAGCATGTTGACCAGCCTGCTGCGCGAATCGATACGTCGGTTGGGCGCTGCGGTGCCTGCGCACGTACACAACGTATGCTTACGCGGGCTCCTCGCGCCCGCCCTAGCCTCAGTTCGCTCGCGACGGCTGGTCAACATGCTCTAAAACGGGTGCCCGCCCATCGTTTTTTCGGCGAGCGGAAGCAGATCCCCGCACGAAGTCACGTCGAGTGGCGACATCTCGTCGGGATCCATGGCTACGTCGTAGCAGCTCCAGGCGCGTTCGCCTTGGTGAGCAATTAACTTTTTCGTTCCCCGAACGGCGCCCCAATTCTTGAATGCACACGCCCACAACTCGGTGCAGTTGGTGAGGACGATGCTCTTGTCGGTGGGCGAACCACCGCGAAGCAGACTCTGGCCCGGGATGCGTGCTTTAAACTGCGCGATTTCCGGCGCATCCCACAGCCCGAGCAGGTCCATGATCGTTGGGAAGACATCGAGCGACGTCACGGGGGTTGTCCGCAGGGCGCGGAGACTCTGCTCTTCGCGCAGCGTGAGTGTGCCCTTCGGCGCGTCTACCCAGAACGGGATGCGAATCTCGGGCTCGAAGAGTGTTCCCGTGTGACCCACCGCGCCCTTTTCGCGCATCTGTTCGCCGTGATCGGAGACGTAGACGACCACCGTGCGGCCCGCTTCAGGCCGCTTCGAAAGGCCGCTCAGCAAACGACCGACGGCCATGTCCTGAAGATAGATCGAATCCTGATATCGATTCAGAATCTCATTCTCGTATCCCGGGCCCGTCGCCTCGTCTTGCGGCGTAAAGGGCATGTGCGCGGGATCGACTTTGTACGGGAAATGCGTATTGGACAAATGCACGACCGCGAAATACGGCTCTTTGAGCGCGCCGATGTCCGACAGAACGTAGTCGACGAGCGCCCCGTCATCGGCTCCCGTTTCGTACGTGGCCGCCGGATCGATCATCGTGGCGCTTACGTGGCGCGTCCACGGCGTACCCTCGAGCCACGTTCCGGAATTGCCGAAAAGTAAATTCTGCGACGTGTAATAGGCTGTCTCGAGCCCGGCTGCATGCGCGTACTCCCAGAGGATGGGTGCACTATGCAAGTTTGCGCGCGACTCCGTTGGCAAGAGGCCGCTCCACATGATGGCCAGCGAGATGGCCGTCGTCGAATCGAGCGCGCGCATCTGCGTGAGCGCGATGCGATCTCTGACGGCCTCGTTCGAGAACGGAGTGAACTTGCAGTGCTCGTCGTACTCGAGACAGATGCTCTGCGTGCGGACCGACTCGGTGACGAGCATGATGACGTTTCGCTGGACATTCGGCTTGGCGCGGAGCGGCGCGACGGGATCCGGCGTGCGCGGTCCGGGGTGCACGCGCTCCACCGTCTCGTTGTGATCCCAGCGCGCGCGAGCGAGCTGGCCCATTGCCGAAAGGTACATCACGTCGGGCGATTGCCCTTGCTCGGCACCGCGCTCGGGAGAGACGAACGCGGCAACCATCACCGCGACGAGCGCGAAATCGAGGCAGAGCCACCCTCGCGAGGGGCTGCGGAGCGGCGCGATTCGCGAACCCAAAAACGGCAGCGCGACAGCGACGGCAAGACACGGAAGGAGGGCGCGCGCAAAGGTCCAGCGGTCGAACCAGAGTTGCTGACCGATGCTCGGCAGAAACGACGTGCCGACGAGCACTGCGCGGTGGTTCACGTACGCCTGATAGCGCCCGAACGTGTAAATCTGACCACCGACGGCAAAGAGGGCGACCATGACCAGCACGACGCGCACGGTCCAGCGTGCCCAGCCGCGGCGGCGCGTGGATACGGCGAGCAAGGAAGCCCACAAGAGGAAACTGACGGCAACGGAGAAGAGATAGAAAACGAGATCTCCGCCCACGAAGGCAAACAGATGCTCGCGGCGTTTGGCGAGATCGACGCCGAGGATGGCAAGCGTGGGGACGCCGAGCAGCGCGCGTCCGGCCCACCGTCGAAGACGCACCGCAGTTTTCGGGCGGAACAACTGTCGTGAGCCGCGGTCGCGATCGAGGGTCGCCGCGGCAGTAGGAGAAGGGCCGTTTTCGGACATGGAGGTTTCGTTGGATGGCGCCGCGCGAAGGACGGTGCAGGATACTCTGAATCGCCGCAAAAACACGGCAATTGGCAAATTGCATTCATGCGCATGATCGAATGTTGTAACCATACGTATGATCGAATATATAGAGCGCGTGCTCGATGCCCCGCATCCACGCTGGGAGCTCTATCGCGTGATCGCAGAGCCGGTGCGCCTGCGTCTGCTTGCACTCGCGGCCGAGGAGGAACTCGCGATCGGCGAGCTTGCGAACCTGCTCGGCGAAAGCCAGCCAAATGTCTCGCGCCACCTGACGCCGCTGAAACAAGCCGGGCTCGTGCTGGTGCGCCGTCACGGAACGCGCACCTTCGTGCGGATCGCCGAGGCCGCGACCGCCGACGTCGTCGTCGCCGACGCCCTCGCGAGCGGTCGTGCACTCTGCGACAAGGATGGGAGTCTCGGGCGTATCGCAGGGGTGCTCGCGGAACGCGATCGAGTCGGGCGCGAGTTCTTTGCGCAGCAGACAGACGGAGCGCGCGATCCCGTCGCGGACGCAGCAGACGCGACGAGCGCTTACGTGGCGGCGCTCGCAAAGCTTCTTCCGGATCGCAAGCTCGCGATCGATGCGGGCACGGGCGATGGAGGATTGCTCGACGTGCTCGCGCCGGCGTTCGATCGCGTCGTCGCCATCGATCGATCGGACGCGCAGCTCGAGCGGGCGCGCGCCCGGGTTTCGCAGCGTGGCTACTCGAACGTGCAATTCGTCAAAACGGACCTGTCCGCGCCCGCATTTCGCAAGCGCGTGGGCCACGGCGCCGACGTCGTGTTTGCCTCACGTATCTTGCATCACGCGCCGCGACCGCTCGACTTGATGCGGCAGCTCGCAGCCCTTGCGCGCAGGCGCACGCACGGGCGCGCGGCAGGCGCCGTCGTGGTGCTCGACTACGCTCGCCACGACGACGAGTCGATGCGAAGCAATGCCGACTTGTGGCTTGGTTTCGAGCCCGGCGAGCTCCTTCGCCTGGCGCGTAAAGCAGGACTCGTTCATCCAGAAGTGACTCGACTGCCGGCCGCGTGGTGCGGCCATGGTAAAGACGCGCACCTGCCGTGGCAGGTGTTGGTTGCAAGGAGACAAGACGATGGCTGAGAATTTCAAGGTCAAGGACATGTCGCTGGCCGATTGGGGCCGTAAAGAAATCGTGATCGCCGAAAGCGAGATGCCTGGCCTCATGGCGCTGCGTAGCGAATACGGCACGCAGAAGCCGCTCAAGGGCGCGCGCATCGCCGGATGCCTCCATATGACCGTTCAGACGGCGGTGCTCATCGAGACGCTCACGGCGCTCGGTGCCGAAGTCACCTGGACGAGCTGCAACATCTTTTCCACCCAGGACCACGCTGCGGCCGCCATTGCAAAAACGGGTGTTCCGGTCTTCGCGTGGAAAGGTGAAACCGAGGCCGAATACGATCACTGCATCGAAATGCAGCTCAAGGCGTTCGCCGGTGGCAAGGGCCCGAACATGATTCTCGACGACGGAGGCGATCTCACGCTCGTTGCGCACGAGCGGCATCCGGAGCTCTTCACGGGACTCGATCCCATTCGCGGACTGTCCGAAGAGACCACCACGGGCGTTCACCGCCTCTACGAAATGGCAAAGAAGGGCACGCTCAAAGTCCCGGCCATGAATGTCAATGACTCGGTCACGAAATCGAAGTTCGATAACCTTTACGGATGTCGAGAATCGCTCGGTGATGGGTTGAAGCGTGCCACGGGTGTCATGTTCGCCGGCAAGGTGGCAGTCGTTGCCGGTTATGGTGACGTGGGCAAGGGTTGCGCGCAGGCGCTACGCGGCCTCGGCGCGCGCGTCATGATCACCGAGATCGATCCCATTTGCGCGCTTCAGGCGGCCATGGAGGGTTACCAGGTTGTCACGATGGAGGAAGGGGCACCGCTCGCCGACATCATCGTGACGGCCACCGGCTGCTCCGGCGTCGTTCGCAGCGAGCACATGAAGGCCATGAAGAACCAAGCCATTTTGTGCAATATTGGCCATTTCGACTGCGAAGTGGATGTTGCCTGGCTGGAAAACAATCCCGAAATCAAAGAAGAGAACGTCAAACCGCAAGTCGATCAATTCATCTTCCCCGACGGCAGGCGCCTCACGCTTCTCGCTCGGGGCCGGCTCGTCAACCTCGGATGTGCCAACGGCCATCCTTCGTTCGTCATGAGCTCGTCGTTCTCGAATCAGACGATCGCGCAAATCGAACTCTTCAATCATCACAAGAATTACGAAAAGAAGGTTTACACGCTGCCGAAGAAGCTCGACGAAAAAGTGGCTGCCCTCCATCTCGGCAAGCTCGGCGTGAAGCTGACGAAGCTCACGAAAGAGCAGGCCAGCTATTTGGGTGTGCCCGTCGACGGCCCCTTCAAGCCCGAATACTATCGGTATTGAGGTTACCCCTCCGCGCGCTCGCGCGGAGGGGGCTCCAACTGACCGCACCGCAGGCCCCCCTGAGGTCCCGCCGTAGGCGGGGCCGACAGCGCCGAAGGCGCCGCCGATGCCGAGATCGCGGCAAATCGAAAGCGGTTAGACCGCTTTCAAGTTGACGCGAGGTCGAGGCGGGGCCGAGGAGCGGACCGGAACAGCCTTGAAGGCTTTGAGGACCGCACCGCAGGCCCCCCTGAGGTCCCGCCGTAGGCGGGGCCGACAGCGCCGAAGGCGCCGTCGATGACGAGATCGCGGCAAATCGAAAGCGGTCAGCGTGCGAGGAATGGCGTGAGCCAGTTCATCTGCGGACGATCGACGCCGTTTTTGGGCTCAATGCTCAACCCGTAATCGCCCCATACGGGCCCCGCGGCCCACCAGAGCCAGCCGTTGAGAACGTCAGCATTCTCCATGATGGAAGTGAGCATGTCGGTGACAGCCGCCTGACACGTCGAGCTGTTGATGCCCGCCAACTCGCCGACGAATCCCTTTTTGCCATTTTCACGCAACCAGCCTACGAAATCATGGATGCGCTCGCTGCCAATCGTGGCGCTCATGCACGCCCCTCCACCACTCGAGTTCGCGTCAAGGTACTGGTGCACCTCGAAGAGCGTATTGTCGAGCGGATCAACGATGCGCAACATGGCTACTGCGTTTGGCGTGCCATACCAATTTTGCGCCCAACTGGCCGCGCCCGTCCATCCATTGCCCGGCACGAGGATCGTGTTCTTTGCACCCGCCGCACGAATTGCGGCGATGGCCGCGTTGGCAGCCGAAACCCATGTTTCCGTCGCAATGTCGTGAGGCTCGTTGACGAGATTGAACATCACGTAAGGGTTGTCCTTGTATCTCAAAGCAAGGCGGCGCCATAGATCGGCGAATACCGAGTTCGGCACGCTTGCACTGCCCACGGTAGTGCCGTAGTAGCGAGCAAAATTGTGAGGATCGAGGATGGTGAAATCCTTTTTGTCGGTGGCATGCGCGATGAGCGCGTCAAGGTGCGCGGCGTACGACGCAACGAATTCGCCATTCGCTTCCGGCTGCAAGCGTTCCCATAAAAATCCAATACGGAACGTGTTCATTCCCTTGGAGGCAAAGTAATCAATCTCGGCATTCGTGGGGAAGGTGTAGTCGACGCCCTCGACGCCGGGAATGGTCCCACCAAACTCACCACCTGCGAGGTTCACGCCGCGAAACGGCATCGGGTTCGGTGGCACCGGGGACGACGCATCGACGGGCGTGGGTGTAGGTGCGGGCGTGGGTGTAGGCGCGGGCGCGGGCGGAGTTTCCGGCTCGCTCTCGGACGACGAAGCGTCGACCTCAGACCCGGGAGCTCCTACGGATTGTGTCCGATCGCTCTCGCTGGTGTGTACGCTCTCCGTCGACGACGAGGAATCGTTGTCACGGGTGCACGCACTCGCGGACAACCCGGCGACGGTCATGGCCAAGAAAGCATACGGTACGACAGAAACTCGGTACTTCGTCATCAACTACTCCGGTCATGGCATATGCCGAGCTCGCAGTGGCGCACCCGGACATACGTGTTTCTCTGGCGGAGAGAACCGCGAACGAAGATACGCTACGAAACGAGCTCACTTTCACCAAGCGCGGCAAGCGAAATAGGAAAGACCTTGTCGCCCAATGCACACTTCAAACATGCGTAATACACGTTTATCCAGCCTACGGCACAACTGGGTTGCGCTGCAATTTCGCTGAATTCATCCCCTCCCCGTCCGCAAATGCTAGACAACATCCGAATGCCGCGTATCGAGCTTGAGCGAGTCGAGCAGATCGAGGACATCGCACAGTCCTCGAACGAGAATTTCGATCGAATGGCGTTCGCCGAACGCGCCGTCGCGCTCGTCCGGCCCCGAGACACGACCGTTGCCATCTGCCCCGGCTCGCGCAGCGTCAAGCTCGAAGCGGGTCGCCAGTGGGGCCACGGACTGCAGGCTCGCTGGGCCGTGCTGACCGTCACCAGCAACGCGTCGCGCAGCGCCATCGCGCGCGCCGTGCTCGGCTTGCATCAGGCAGCATCGCCAACAAGACCGTACGCGCTCGATCTGCTCGTTGCCGAAGCCGGCCTGGAACGGAACCCATGAGCATCGAGCCAAGCTACCTCACACGAGGAGGGGCGCTGCGCATGCAGGAAGAAATCGGCGAGCTCTGGATTGTGCGGCGTAAGGTGGTTCAAGAAGTGGCGGATGCTGCAGCGCAAGGCGACCGCAGTGAAAATGCGGAATACATCTACGGCAAGAAGAAGCTCCGCGAGATCGACCGGCGCATCCATTTTCTGACCAAACGCCTGGACCTTGCCACTGTCGTCGATCCAAAAGAACGGCCGACAACCGAGCGAGATCGCGTTTTTTTCGGCGCCACCGTCGACATTGAAGACGAGAACGGCAAGTGTTCGACTTACCAGATTGTCGGAGCCGACGAGATCGATCTCGCGCGCGGGCGCATCAGTTACAAATCTCCTCTCGGGCGCGCACTGCTCAAGCAGCGCGAAGGCGATACCATCGTCCTGCGCAAACCAAGCGGGGAATCAGAGCTTACAATTCTCCATATCCGCTACGAATAACGCGTACGCCGTCTCGCACGGCAGCCCGTGCCTCAAACACGGGCACGGCGTTACCTGATAAGGGATGGGGGTTTCGGCGTCTGACTGTCGTCTTGGATGCAGGATGCCAGATCCATCATCAAGAAGAGCAGCGTCTTTTCTTGAGCGGTCATCGTCATGTCTGCTCTGCATCCCGTTGGGAACTGCACGCCAGGCCAATCCTCGTTTGCGGCCAGGGCTTCCGCCTGGGTGCTCCGGTCCACGGTGGAGGCATGGATATCCGTGTAGACGCCGCGCCCGCATTGGTTATCGGCGGATTCACCGATCGGCGTGTTGAAGGAGAAATACTTCGGGCCCACCGGGTCCGTCGAGTCCGTACTACCATTCGTGCCACCATTGGAAGATGGCACATAAAGCCAGAGACGCGACGTGTCGGCAACGGATGCAACATTCGATTTGACGTCGACCATGGATACGCTGCCGGGCTGCGTTGAAGCGCCTACGCTATCAAGCCAATCAAGGAAGGCCGCACCCTTTGGGACTGTCGTGTCCACGAGTGCGTTTACGTTCCATCCGGGGCCATTGGGGTCTGGGGTTTTCCATGTTGCGACCGTGGACAGGGACGGGTTGTCTTTGAACCACGTAGAGTGGAAGTGCGAGGCGAACACGCGCCCACCAACATCGAGGTACTCTTTCAGGTTCTCTCGTGCGGCATTGCTCTTCGTGTCGAGGTTTTCTGAGCCTTCGCACGACAAGACCACCACGTCGTACTTTTTCAGGTTGTCCAGACTGTCCCACAGCGTCTGCGCTGCCGGAGTGTTCCCGTCGATGTACGAGCCTTGCACCCGTCCCATCGAGGCCGTGCTGTCCAATTCTTGATAAAGGTGCACCCGGCCATTGCCATCGGGATTCGTAAACTCGGAATCATCAATGCCGAGTCTGCGAAAGAAGCACTCAAGCGAATCCCAGCCACCGGTTGCGATTGCGATTTTCGGTATATCGCCTTCGGCCCTACTTCGAGGCAGACGCGTGACGCCCGCATCAAGCGGCGTTGATGTGCAAGCGTCAACCGCTGGGACGGTGACCTTGCGGCGCCACTTGCCGATCTGCACGACGAGTGGGATGTCCACACCAACCGGGACGTTATCCAGCTTGAACTCCCCCGCTGAGTCGGTGAGTGCCACGGCGATTGGCTTGCCGGACGGAACCGTTCCGCATTGATCGCAAGTGACGCCGTCGGTGAAAGGAGCGAGCTCCACATTCGGCACGTAGACCATGGCGTTGTAGAGAGGCACCGTGCCCGATGGATCGTAGACCTTGCCTGTGAGCGACGTGGTCCCGCCGTTGTCACATGTTGCAACTTGGTTGCATTGAAGGCCAACGCAGGAGCCCAAGTCGCCGCCGGTGTTTCCGTCGCCACCGCCGCCAAAGAAGCCCTCATTCTGACCGTTCGAGTCCGGCGCAGCGTCTTCCGATCCAGCGTCTTGTTGACTCAACGTGTCCGGTATCTGAACGTCGAACCCAGTGCACCCCACAGCGAGAGATGCGACAAGAATCATCCCACGGATATGACGTATCATTCGCTCGCCTCCCATCCACGGGCGAGGCCATCAGTGGCCTCGCCCGGTACCCTGCCTTATCGCACGGCGTTACCTGATAAGGGATGGGGGTTTCGGCGCCTGACTGTCATCCTGGATGCAAGATGCAAGATCCATCATCAAGAAGAGCAGTGCCTTTTCTTTGCCGCTCATCGGGTTCGTTTTGCATCCTGTTGGGAACTGCACGCCAGGCGTGTCTTGGTTCTCCAACGGGGAGCCTGCATCTTGGTCTACGGTTGAAACGTGGACATCCGTGTAGACGCCACGCCCGCACTGGTTATCAGCAGATTCACCGATGGGTGTGTTGAAGGAGAAGTACTTCGGCCCGTTAAAGTACTCCGAATTGTCTGGGGAGTAACCATCCTGCTTGCTTACCGGTTTCCCCGCGTAAAGCCAGAGAAGCGACTCGTCACTGACGAATGCAACATTCGATTTGACATCGAGCATGTCGACACTACCGCTACCGGACTGCGTTGAAGCCTCTACATTATCGAGCCATTCGCTAAAGGCTTGGCCCTTTGGGACTGTCGTGTCCACGAGTACGTTTAGCTCCTTTCCATCGCCGTCGGGGTCCGCGGTTTTCCATGTTGCGACCGTGGGCAGTGGATCGGCGCCGTTTTTGAACCAGACGTAGTGGTAGTGCGAGGCGAAGACGCGCCCACCAACGTCGAGGTACTCTTTCATGTACTCTCGCGCTATGTCGCTCTTCGTAGTAAGGTTCTCTGAGCCTTCACACGACAAGATCACCATGTCATACTTCTTTAGATTCTCCACGTTATCCCAGAGAGTCTGCGCTGGCGGAGAGCCCCCTTCGATGCCTTCGATGTACGAGCCATCACGTCCGTGACCCTCGCTGTCCAATCCTTGATAAAGGTGCACGCGGCCGTTGCCAGCGGGATTCGTAAACTCGGAATCATCAATGCCGAGTCTGCGGAAGAAGCACTCGAGCGAATCCCAGCCACCGGTTGCAATTGCGATTTTCGGTATATCGCCCTCGGCCTTGTTTCGAGGCAGACGCGTGACGCCCGCATCGAGCGGTGTTGACGTGCATGCGTCAACCGCCGGGATGGTGACCTTGCGGCGCCACCGACCGATTTGCACGACGAGCGGGATGTCCACGCCAACCGGGACGTTCTCTAGCGTGAAGTCTCCCGCTGAGTCGGTGAGTGCCACGGCGATTGGGTTGCCGGACGGGAGTGTCCCGCATCGATCGCAAGTGACGCCGTCGGTGAAAGGAGCGAGCTCTGCGTTCGGCACGTAGACCATGGCGTTGTAGAGAGGCACCGTGCCCGATGGATCGTAGACCTTGCCCGTGAGCGACGTGGTCCCGCCGTCGTCACATGTTGCAACTTGGTTGCATTGAAGGCCAACGCAGCCCCCCGAGTCACCGCCGTCGACGTCGCCGCCGCCGAAGTTGCCCGAGTTTGCGTCGCTCGAGCCGTTGTTATTGGGGCCGCCGCCGCCGAAGTCGCTGTTGGTGCTCGTGCGGCAACCAACAGCGATAAGCAAACCAACGACGAAGGATGCTCCTAATGCACTGTGTACGCGAGTCATCTCGGCCTCCTCTCAAGCTTAGGCGGCCATAGCATACAGAGTCACCGAGTACAGCGCTGCACCTTTTTTCTCATGTAAGCGGACGCAGATCCTGCGGCAATGTGGGGTCTTGTGTGCCCGTGCAGTCAATTCCAAAGACGCGAAACCACCACGGACAGCGCGGCCGAAGTTGGATCGGCCACCTCTGAGAAAACCACGATTCGGCCATCTTGCTGCACGCGTGCCAAGGCGGATTGGGCGGGTGGGATGGGAGTCGGAAGAGGGATGGCCGCATATCCGTTCGAGCCAAACGACGGGTCGTTGACGCCTGCGATGGTGATGCGAGAAACAGATCCGAGTGAGTTCGTGGCCCCGGTGGCTGCAAGGAGACGATTTCGATCGTCGAGGGAAATGCGCGGAGGATCCGTTGTATCGCTTTTCACCGAGAAATAACCGGCAGTGCCGAATGCCTGATCGAGGCCGCTACCATCCGCCGCAAAAGCGACCACCGTGCCGTTGGTATCGCCCGTTGGTGAGATGACGCGACCATCCGGAAGCAGCACAGCCCCTGTCCCGCCAGCGCCTTTGTTGCCCGTCGTAAACAACGCACGTCCGCCTGCCCCACTCTGCCCAAAGGACGTGTCGTAGGTATTGCCACTGCTATTGAGCTGCAAAATGCCATAACCCGATGAGGCCGAGCATTCGCTGGAGGCACACCAACTACCTGCAATGACAATCTTACCGGTCGATGGTCGCACGGCAACGCCGTTGCTGTACGAAGAAGCGACCGGATTATTGGCATCCGTGCTGAAATCCGCGCTCGCAAGGCCGTTGGTGCCAAACGTTGTGTCGATTTGTCCGCCATTCGTAAGTTTGGTAATCCCCATGACAGCCGCTGTATTATTCGTGATTTTGGCGTCGAATACCACGGCGACACTGCCGTCCGGTGCAAGCGCCATGGATTGAATGGAGGCACCCGGTTGAATGGTACTCGGTTTCCCGACCGGGGGTCCCACGACGATGGGCGAACCGACGATACCCTCGGCGGTGACCACGATATACGCCGCCTTTCCGCTACTCCCTCCTCCAACGATCATGCGCCCATCCGGGAGGAGCACAGCATCCATTTGAGTAAATCCGGCTTGCAACCAGGCGATACCGCTCTTGCCGTACGCCGTATCGAGTGCACCCTCCGGAGTCAGTCGCGCAACACACGCCGCAGATCCCGTCTGGCCGTTGCTACAACCACCCATGACGAAGATGCTATCGTCGCCAGATACAAAAGCAGTCATTGCAGAAGATGGAAACGTGGTTCCTCCAAACATGAGCCAGCCATTTTTCGCGAAGGTCGTGTCGGGGCTGCCTGCCGGCCCGCGTACGAAGAGTGGCAAACTCGTGGTTGTCGACATGCTCGTGCCCGCCTCACTCGCTTGGAGATTCACGTTGAATGGCCCCTGAGGAGCAGTCATTCCAACGGTGATCTCGAGGTTTCCGGTGGTTGCCGTGGCGGGAATGACGAGCAGCGCGGCGGTGACGCCCGCGGGTGCGTCATTCATGGTGATCCGGATGTCACTCGCGGATGTCTCGCTTCTCACGACCGAGATCGGAACTGTGACCGTGGTTCCCTGAGTGATGCGCTGCGTGGCGCCCACCTCCAGCGAAAAGTCGGACGGAATGCCTCCATCACCGTCCACAGCGGTGAACTTCGCGCATCCCATGACAAGTAGCGCGACAAGACCTATCCCACGAACGCCACGCATATTTGGATCCTCCACAGAGTCAACCGACACCCGTTGGGACTTTGTTCCCTGGTGCCGCTTCGGGGATCCTAATTTGCATCAATGCGACTTGTCGAGACATCCGCGGTCTGCGGAAAATAGTCGCAAATAAATATCCGACCTTTGAATACTCGAAAGTTAGGGCGTCTCTGCAAACCGTTGCGAGCGACACGAGGTCGAGGCTTTTTCCGAGGAGCGCGCGGAGCGTACTTGAAGTACGTGAGCACGCACCGCAGGAAAAAACGAAGAGATCGTGGCGCGCAGCAGGTTTG
>WQYX01000050.1 GCA_009781005.1 Polyangiaceae bacterium
ACGCCGCATCGCAGGACCGAGGCGTACTGTACGTACGCCGCAGGTCCGAGAAGCGCCGTACGCCCTTCGCAGCAAGAGGATCGGCCCGTCTGAGTGGAGTCGTCGTGAATTATCCGGGCTAGCCTCGATTCGCTCGCGATGGCTGTCGAACACGCTCTTATTCGGCGGTACCCTCGGTGCGCACCGGCGCCGCCATTTGCGCCACGGTCTGTGCGATGCCGCTGAGCGATGGGTTGTTCAGTCCAGCATCCTTCATGATCGCATCGACGATGGGCTTGGCGACCTGGTATTGCAGCGCGGAGTTCATCACCTGTTCGGGCAGCGTGCCGCGCGCAGCGCCTGGTTCGCCGCCCAAACCACCGGGCGCCGGTAGGCCGTTGACCTGGAACAGGCGGATCGACTCGATCTTTTCCATCGGCTTCGACGCTTGGGCGATGATCTCGGGCAGGGCCTGAATGAGCTGCATGCGCACCGTCAGGTCGATCTGCGCCGCACCCAGGCGGTTTTTGGCCTCGTTGATGGCAGTGATGCCGTCGGCTTCGGCCAGCGCGGCGGCTTTGTGCGCCTCGGCCTCGGTGCGCACCGCGGCGGCGCGATTTTCGGCGGCTTCGCGCTCGGCCTGGGCTTTGACCTTGACGGCAATGGCCTGCTGCTCGGCCTCGCGCGACGCGTCGATCAACTGAATGGACTTGGCACGTTCGGCCACCACCACTTCGCGCGCGGTCTTCACGAGTTCCTCGGAACGGGCTGCTTCGGCCAGCGCGGTGTTGGCGGCCGTATTGGCTTGCGACTGTTCCTCCGATTTCTTGGCGATGGCGATCGTGGCGTCCTGATTCGCCATTTCGACCGCCTGGTGCTGTTCGGCTTGCATGACCCTGGTTTCGCGGTCGGACTCGATCTGCTTTTTCTGGATCGTGAGGTTCTTGTCGATCTCGGCGCTGTTGACGGTGCGGTCTGCTTCGATGCGCCTTTCCTTGACCAGCCGCTCGGCGTTGATGCGCACTTCCTCGGCGTCGCGCTGGCGTTCGGCTGAAGCCTTGGCGATTTCGGCCACCTGCACCGCCTTGGCGTTGGCCACCTGTTGCTGCTGCTCGAGCGTGGCGAATTCCTGCTGCTTGGCGATGTCGAGCTTCTGGCGCTCGGCTTCGAGGTTCTTGGTGCGCACCTGCACCTCGGTGTCTTGCTCCACGTCGTTGCGCTGCTTGCGGCGCGCCTCGGTCTCCTGCGTCAGGCGCGCCAGGCCCTCGGCGTCAAAGGCGTTGCTCGGGTTGAAGAACTCTTTGGAGGTCTGATCCAGGCTGGTCAACGACACCGATTCGAGTTCGAGACCATTCTTCTCCAGATCTTCGGCCACCGCGTTCTGCACCGCCTGCACGAAGTCGCGGCGCTTGTCCTGCAACTCTTTCATCGACATCGTTGCGGCGGTGGCGCGCAACGAATCGACGAACTTGTCTTCCACCAGGATCTTGAGCTGCGCCGGCTCCAGGGTCTTGCGCCCCAGCGTTTGCGCTGCGGTGCTGACCGACTCGGTGGTCTGCTTGACGCGCACGAAGAAGGTCGCCGCCACGTCGACGCGCATGCGGTCGAGCGCGATCAGGCTTTGCCCCTCCTTGCGAACGACTTCCAGCTTCAAGGTGTTCATGTTCACCGGGATGATCTCGTGGAACACGGGCATCACGACGGCGCCGCCATCCATGATGACCTTCTGGCCACCCAGGCCAGTGCGCACGAAGGCCGTTTCCTTGGAGGCGCGGTGGTAGAGCCGCGCGAACACGAAACCAATGAACAAGAGCGCCACCAGCACGACGCCAGCGGGTACGGCAATATTGAGGAGATTGTTGGACATTGGAAATTCCATGGTGGGTACCCTCTAAGGTTCCGCCGGCGCGGAGCGAATTCAGGGACGCGTCCTAGCCTAAAGCAACTCGGGATGGGGGTTCAGGATGCAGCGAAAGCTCGCGCCGCTTTTCTTGACCAGCAGCACGTTGGTGCCTTCCTCGAACACCTGTTCGGACAGATCGGGTTCGACCATCACGTAGTGCGCGCGGCCATGTACGTCGCGGACTTTGGCTTCTGCTGCCAAACCCGCGCGCGCGACACCGCGCACTACTACGCCCGCGCGGCCGATCAGGCTTTGTTCGCTGACGGCGCTGCTTTCGTCGCGCGGGATCGCGCGCGCGAGGAGAGTGCCCAGGCCGCTCGTGATCGAAAGTCCGGTGAACACGGCTGGAATACTGGCCACCCAGGTCGGCAACAGGTGACCGCTCAGGGACTGCGCTACGCCCTGCATCAGGTAACCCGAGAGCGCAAAGCCGGACAGAAAAAGAATCAGCAACACCAGGATCGGCACCTTCCCCAGGTGCAGCCAACCCAGCGGACCGTCGATGCCGTCGGGCGCTTCGGGCACCAGACTGTCGAGCCAGTGTGAAGGGCTGTGCGCGATCAACAAGCCGACGCCTTCGAGCGCGCTCAGGCCCAACATCACGACCAGCGCAGCGCCAAAAGGCCAGGTCTGCTCGGCGGTGAACAGGATCACGGGCGGCCTGCTTTCAATGCCGCAAGTCGTTCATCGAAGGCGGCTTGCGCGGCTTGCAGGCGCTGCGCGATCGAGCTGGCTGCAGCGGGGTTGTCCAAGCTCGACGCGTCGCCCTGGTGGAGCGAGGCTTCGAAGTCGCGGATTGCGGCGTCCATTTCGCGCCGCTTGCTCATCAGCGCGTCGACTTGGTCCGAAAGTTCCTTTTCTTTTTGCAGCCCCTCGGTCAGGCGGGTTTCGAGCACCTGCAACTGGGCTTCGATGTCGATCTGGCGCGCGATCGCGGTGCGCGCCAAATCGTCCTTGCCCGCAGCCAGCGCGGTCTCGATCGCAGCGTACAGCTCCTCGTGCTCGCGATCGAGGTTCACGCGTTGCTGCTGCGCCAGATGCCGATTGACGGTGATCTTGCCGAGTTCGGTGCGCACGTCGTTGGCAAGCTGGTCCACCTCGCGTGCGGCTTGTTCGAGCAGGACAACGGGCGTCGTGTCTTCCACATTGTTTAGTCGTGTCTTCCACATTGTTTATTAGGGCATGCGCGCCGCCCGCGATCAAGCGCAACACGGGGCGTTCCGCGGCCTCAGGTCCCTTCAGTGTTGAGCGTGGGAGGGGGGAGGAGCGACTCCGCGTCCATCCCGAGTGGCGGATTGAACGTGCCATGCCACCCGACAAGGATTCGTTCGAAGGAGTCGACGTAATACCTCGAGCCGGGAGGGATCACGACGACGCTTCCGCCATACGCAGCGCGCAGACCGAGCAAAGCCCGTCGTTGCTCGGCTTCCTCCCATGCGCAGCTGCTCGGACGGAGCTCCGGTGATTGCGGGGGCTTCCATGACACCGTTGCCCTCTTCGCTGCAGCATGCATGGATTGAGACAGGTCACGATGCCCTCGTCGTTCGGCCACGTCGGCTGGTGTCTCTCCTTCGTTCGACTTCACGTCGAGCGAGGCACCGAGTCCGACGAACGCTCGGACACCCTGTTCGTGCCCAAAGTAAGCTGTCTGGTGCAGGAACGTCCATCCGGACGATGGTTTTTGGTATCGAGCGCATATCGCAGCGAGACGCAAGTCGCCCGACAACTCCAAGAGAACCTTGTCCCATTCACCAACCTTCGCGAGAGCGTAAAGGCGTTCGATCGCAGCGCCGACTTCGTCGTCCATCTTTCCCCTTCAATTCTGCCGATGATTGCTCTCGAGAGCAACGCGGAGGCTTGCGGATGGCTCCCACTTGCTCTCGAGAGCGATCCGACGGCCTGCGGATGGTTCCTAAGTGCTCTCGAGAGCATCACGGAGGTGATTCGGAGTCTTCGGAATGCTCTCGAGAGCAAGTGGGAGGTCTAATGGCGCCTGTTAAACGCTCTCGAGAGCATCGAGGCGGCCTGGAACGGGCATCCCAAATGCTCTCGAGAGCGTTGCGGAGGAGTGCTGAGATGTGCGTCGTGATGCTAAGCAGTCTCGGCACGACGGGCTCCCCTGGCGGCGCGCAGGAAGGTGGGCCGGCGCCGGCGGCGCCAGGCCCGCCTGACGAGCACCAGCCCAAGGGGAGCACGCGCGGCGAGCGAAGCGAGAAGCGCGGAGGGGTCCCCTTAATGCGCGGAGGCCTTGGCTGCGCCGAGGCCGGTCTCCGAACGCACCTGCTGCGCCGGGAAGGCTTCGCGCTCCTTGGCCGCCTGCGGACTCTTGTCGAGCACCGAGAACAGCCACACGCCGATGAAGCCGATGGCCATCGAGAACAAGGCGGGCGAGGTGTAAGGGAACCAGGCCGATCCCTTGGGGTGGCCAAGGGTGGCTTCCCACACCGAGGGCGACAACACCGTCAGCACCACCGACGAGATCAGGCCAAGGAAGCCGCCGATCACCGTGCCCCTGGTGGTGCAGTTCTTCCAAAGCACCGACAAGAGCAGCACCGGGAAGTTGGCCGAGGCCGCGACGGCAAAGGCCAGGGACACCATGAAGGCGACGTTCTGCTTCTCGAACAGAATGCCCAGCAACACGGCGATGATACCCAGCACCACCGTGGTGATGCGCGAGACCTTCAGCTCCGACGCGCTGTCGGCCTGGCCATGTTTGATCACGGTGGAGTACAGGTCGTGCGACACCGCGGACGCGCCCGACAGCGTCAGGCCTGCCACCACGGCCAGGATGGTGGCGAACGCCACCGCCGAGATGAAGCCGTAGAACAAGTTGCCGCCCACGCTCTTGGCAACCAACACGCCGGCCATGTTGGCGGTACCCGCGCCGCCCTTGATGACACCCTTGGCAGTGTCGGCCACCTCCGGGTTGGTCAGTACCAGGGTGATCGCACCGAAGCCGATGATGAAGATCAGGATGTAGAAATAACCGATCCAGGTGGTGGCCCAGAACACGCTCTTGCGGGCTTCCTTGGCGTTGGGCACGGTGAAAAAGCGCATCAGGACGTGGGGCAGGCCAAGCGTGCCGAACATCAGCGCCATGCCGAAGCTGATGCCCGAGATCGGATCTTTGATGAAGCCACCCGGCCCCATGATCGACAGGCCCACCTTCGCCGCCTCCTCTGGTGTCTTCCCCCCGCCGGCAGCGATCTGGGTCTTGATCCGCACCCCCTCCGCGAACAGCGCTTCAGGGCTGAAGCCGTACTTGGCCATCACCATGAAGCCCATGAACGTGACCCCGAACAGCAGCAATGCAGCCTTGATGATTTGCACCCAGGTGGTGGCCGTCATGCCGCCGAACAGCACGTAAACCATCATCAGAATGCCAACCAGCACCACAGCGATCCAGTAGTCCAGACCGAACAGCAGCTTGATGAGCTGGCCCGCACCAACCATCTGCGCGATGAGGTAGAACGCCACCACCACCAGCGAGCCCGATGCCGCGAAGATGCGGAATGGCCCCTGCGCGAAGCGGTACCCAGCCACGTCAGCAAACGTGAATTTGCCCAGATTGCGCAGGCGCTCGGCCAGAAGAAAGGTCAGAATCGGCCAGCCGACCAGAAAGCCGATGGAGTACAGCAGGCCATCATACCCGTTGGTCATGACCGTGGCGGAAATACCTAGAAACGACGCCGCGGACATGAAGTCCCCCGCGATTGCCAGTCCGTTCTGGAAGCCCGTGATGCCGCCGCCCGCGGTATAGAAATCCGCCGCCGACTTGGTGCGCCTGGCGGCCCATTTGGTGATGCCCAGGGTCGCGAATACGAACGCCATGAAGATGATGATCGCTGCCCAGTTGGTGCCCTGCTTGGCGGTTTCGCCGATGTCGCCGCCGCCAGCAAAGGCGTTCGCGGAGATCAACAGACCAGCCAGCGCGAGCGTAATGCGTACGGAGGTTTTCATTGGGTTGCGTCCTTCAGGATGTCGCGCGTCGCGGTGTCGAATTCGTTGTTCGCGCGGCGCACGTACAGGCCGGTGATGACGACTGAAAACACGATGATCGCCATGCCGATCGGAATGCCGATCGTGGTCACGCCCTCGCCCATGGGCTTGGCGAGGAGCGGCTTGTCGAAAGCGACCGCCGCGATGTAGCCGTAATAAACGAGCAGCATCAAGATGGTGAGCGTCCAGCCGAAGCGGGTACGCGTGTTCTTGAGCTGCTGATATTGGGGATTGCGCTGAATCCGGTCTACCCGCGGATCTTCTTGCATGACTTGTCTCCGGGCCAGGGCTTCATGCCTATTCGGCAAAAAATAAAAGCTATTCCATGGTCCGCTTCTATCCGTCAAGTACCAATCTTCACCTATCTTGCTGGTTTTTGACGACGCGCCGCGTAGGACGCATTGCGTAGAAGAGGGCGGCCACGGGGGGCCGCCCCTACGAGTTTGTTGTCGGCATGTAGGGGCAGGCCCCCGTGCCTGCCCGGCGCAGGCGGAAAAACACCGCGATCGCCCCGTAGGGGCAGGCCCCTGTGCCTGCCCGGCGCAGGCGGAAAAACACCGCGATCGCCCCGTAGGGGCAGGCCCCCGTGCCTGCCCCGTCATGGCCTTCATGGCCTTCCCCTTAAAGCGGGGGGCGAGTTTTTGCCAGCTCGCGTAATAGCTCGTCGTGGATGGCGCCGTTGGTGGCGACGAGATGCCCTGTGGCGATGTAGCGGTCCTTGCCGTCGAAGTCGCTGACCTGACCGCCGCTTGCACGCACAATCGCAATACCGCCGGCGATATCCCAAGGCCGGAGCTTTCGTTCCCAATAGCCGTCGTACGTGCTGTCGGCGACGAGGCACAGGTCCATGGCTGCCGAGCCGCACCGTCGCACGGCTTGGCATCGTCGCTTGACGGCGACGAACGCATCGAAGTTGTTGTCCGGGCTGGTGGCGCGGTCATACGGGAAACCGGTGGCGAGCAAGGAATCCTCGAAACGGAGAACGGGACTCACGGCGCACGTCTCTTCTCTCGGGGCGCCACCTTCGTGCGACATCGAGGCGATGCGCTTGGCAAGGTGCGATCCATCACTCGCGTAGAAGCCATGCCACTCGACACCGAGTGACGGCGCAAAGACGACACCAAGGATTGGCGTGCCTTTTTTCACGAGCCCGATCGACACGCACCAGAATGGATGACCGTGCACGAAGTTCGTCGTGCCGTCGATGGGATCGATATAAAAGATCGTATCTTCGGTCAGATTGCCGCCAAACTCTTCGCCGATGATGGGAAATGGCAATGCCTTGCCGAGCCGATCGCGTAAGAGTGTTTCGCTCTCGCGATCGAACTCCGTGACGACCTCGACGGCGCCTTTGTGTTCGATCACCATCTTTTGACGGAAGCCGCGCAGGACGAGCGCGCCGGCTTCGTGCGCGGCATTCCGGCAGACCGTGAGAATGGATTCGAGCTCGGCGCGTTTCACGACCGTGTTCCTTTCGTGGCGAGCATGGTGAGGAGGCGCGCGTGAATGCCACCAAACGCACCGTTCGACAAGAGAGCAACGGTGTCGCCGGGGCGCGCGCATTCTTCGATGTGCGCGAGGATCGCTTCGATGCTCGGCATGGCTTCGGCGCGCTCGCCGATGTCCGATGCGAGTTTGTCGACGTCGAGGCGTTCGGCTTCGGGGATGTTCGTTCGCCCGAGCGGCGCGAACAGAACGCGATCGGCGGCGCGAAAGGCCGCGGCATATTCGGATTGGTGAATCCTCCGGCATGCGGTGGCCGAACGCGGCTCGAAAACAGCCCAGAGTTGCCCGTCCGGATTTTGCGATTTGAGTGCGCGCAAAGTCTCGCTGACCGCCGTGGGATGGTGCGCGAAGTCGTCGTAGATCGCGATGCCTCCTGGCTTGCCGAGCAGATCTTGCCGTCGCCGCACCCCATCGAACGACGCAAGCGCCGTGCGCGCGATGGCCATGCCCACGCCGAATCCTTCAGCGCACGCGGCGATGGCGCCGACAGCGTTGCGAACGTTATGTGCGCCCGGGACCTTCAGCGAGAAGCGCCCGCAGCATGATCCGCCTGCGTAGAGATCGAACGGCTGCGTGCCCGATGCGCGGTCTACCGGGGCGAGTGCAGCTTGCCACGTTGGCGTGACGTCGCCCGTGTCCTCGCCGAGGATCCCGTAGAACACGACATGTGCGTGCGCGTGCTTTGCAACGATGTCGCGGGCGCGCGGATCGCGCGCGTCGCACACGACGAGACCCGAGGAAGGAACGCGTGACGCGAGCGACGCGAATTGCGCTTCGTAGATCTCCGCGGACGGATAGATATCGACGTGATCGTGCTCGACACTCGTGATGAGGACGATGTCATCGTTGCCGATTCCGACATAATCAAAGAACTTGGGCTTTTTATGCCAATACACAGCGTCGTATTCGTCGCCCTCCACGACGAACGGTGGATGCTTACCCGCCGGCGCGGCAAGGATATTCCACTTCGTCCGGCCGATGGCAGCGCCCGACGAGAAATTCTTTGGCAATCCGCCAATGAAGTAACCCGGCTCGAGTCCGGCCTGCTTCAGAATCCACGCGCACATCGCCGACGTCGTCGTTTTGCCGTGTGTGCCGCAGACGACGAGCGGCGTCCGCTTCATCAAAAAGAGCTCGCGCAGCGTGCGCGACATGGAATTGCGTGCAAGATGCAACTCTCCGGCGCGCACGGCTTCGGCGTTGTCTCTCCGGATGGCATTGCCGACAATGACATGATCGAGCCCGGCGTGGACATGCGCTCCGTCGTAACCGCGAAGGCAGCGGATCCCCGCGGCATCGAGCGCGGGCCCCATGGGCGGATCGAACGACACGTCCGATCCGCTCACGTCATGCCCTGCTTGCTGGAGGAGCATGGCAAGCTGGCCCATTCCCGTGCCACAGATACCAATGAGGTGCACGCGCATATCAGCCCTTGGAGAACTTGAAATTATCACCTTCGACGTCCACGTGGACGAGGCTGCCATTCGGATAGCCTCCGACGAGGATCTCCTCGGCGAGCGGATCCTGCACGCTCTTCAGAATGGCGCGCTTGAGCGGGCGCGCTCCGAACGCGGGTTCATAGCCCATCTCGACGAGCTTCCTCTTCGCGGCCTCGGTGAGATCGAGCCTGAGCTCGCGATCGGTCATGAGTTTTTCGAGGCGCTTTAGTTGGATATCCACGATGCCACGAAGATCCGGTTTCGACAGCGGACGGAAAACGATGACATCGTCGATGCGATTCAAGAATTCAGGGCGCAGGAAGTTTCTGAGTTCCTCGCGCAGGACATCGCGAAGTGCTTCGAGGCCTTCTTCGGATTCGAAGAGCTTTGAATCGGTCTCCAGAATGCGTTGCGAGCCGATGTTGCTCGTCATGATGACGACGGTGTTCGAGAAATCCGCGGTGCGGCCGCGACCGTCGGTCAGGCGCCCATCATCGAGCACTTGCAAGAGCAGATTGAAAACATCGGCGTGCGCCTTCTCCACTTCGTCGAAGAGCAGCACGCTGTAAGGCCGCCGCCGCACCGCTTCGGTGAGAAAGCCTCCTTCTTCGCTGTCGACATATCCAGGGGGTGCGCCGACGAGGCGCTGCGCCATATGCTTTTCCATGAATTCGCTCATATCGAGACGAGTCATGGATTGCTCATCGTCGAAAAGGAATTCCGCGAGTGCTTTCGCGAGCTCGGTTTTGCCAACACCCGAGGGTCCCAGAAAAAGGAAACTTCCGATGGGTTTGCCGGGATCGCGCAATCCCACGCGCCCGCGGCGCACCGCCTTGGACACGGCTTTGACGGCTTCGCTCTGACCCACCACGCGTGCGCCGAGTCGCTCTTCCATCTTGAGAAGCTTTTCGCTCTCGGCCTCGAGCATCTTCGCGACGGGAATGCCCGTCCAGTCACCGAGCACCTGCGCGACCGCCTCTTCGGTCACGACGCGCGACGCGCTCTCTTTGAGTCCCTCCCTGTCGACCGCGGCGTCCGCCGCATCGAGACGTCTTTTTACGTCGGGGATCAGCACGTGTTCGAGCTCACCGAGCTTGGCAAAGTTCTGCTCTTTGCGCGCCTGCTCGAGCTGCGTCGTGAGCCGATTCATCTCTTCTTTCAACGCCGCTTGCGCGGCGAGCGCGCCGCGGCGTGATTCGAGTTTCATGCGCATCTCAGTGACCGAAGGTTCGAGCTCGGCGATCTCCTTGACGATGCGATCGCGCGTCTTGATGCTCATGGCGTCGGTGTCGTTTTCGAGGCCCGCGAGCTGCGCTTTCAACGACGCCACACGGCGGATCGCATCATCCATGTGCGCCGGCAGACCGTCGATCTCGACACGCTTTCGCGCGGCGGCCTCGTCGAGCAAATCGATGGCGCTGTCGGGCAGCGCGCGCTCTTGCACGTAACGCTTGGCGAGCCTCACCGCCGCGACGATCGCCGGATCACCAATTTGTACGTTGTGATGCTCTTCGTAGCGCGTCGCGATCCCGCGCAAGATCTCGATGGCTCCGTCGGGTGTGGGAGGGTCGATGGTGAGCACCGTGAAGCGGCGAAGTAGGTTCGAATCTTTCTCCGCGAGCTTGCGCATACCTTCGGGCGTCGTGGATGCGAGCAAGCGAATGTCGCCGCGCGTGAGCATTGGCTTGAGCAGATCGCCCACGCCGCTGCCCACGCCGCCCTGCCCGAGCAAAGACTCGAGCGACGCAATGTAGAGCAGCGTGTCTCTGTTTTTGATGGCGGACACGACTTGCTTCAGGCGGTCTTCGATCTCGCCGCGAAGCTTCGCGCCGGCGAGCAGTTGCCCCACTTCGAGCTCGAGGATTGCGAGCGACGCGAGGTTCTGCGGAACGTCGCTTGCGGCGATGCGCATGGCGAGCGCACCGACGATGGCGGTCTTGCCGACGCCGGGCTCGCCGACCATGAGCGGATGATTTTTCTGACGGCGCTCGAGGATTTGAAGCAGCCTTCGAACTTCCGCGTCGCGCCCTATCACCGGATCGAAATATCGCTCTTTTGCGCGCGCGGTGAGATCGTGAACGTAACGCGAGAGCGCGTCGCCGCTGGACGCTGCGCTGCCGCCGGTCACTTCGCGCCGCACGCTGGTCAGCGCAGCCATGTGCGGGCGAAACGATCCCGGGCCGAGCGCAAAGGCCTGCAACACGACGGCGGCCGGCCCGCGGATTTCTTGCGAGAGCGCGTTGAGCAGGTGCTCGACACCGACGGCCCTGTCGCCGGCTTCTTTTTCGGCGCGTGCGAGCAGCGCAAGCATCGCCGACGAGAGGTAGGCGAGCCCCGTTGCCGCCTTCGGGAGCTTGCCGAGTTGCGCTTCTGCCTCCGATGCGACGTCGGCCGGATCCGCGCCAGCCTTCTTGAAAACTTCGGCCACACCCGGGTCCCGATCGAGTGCGCGCGCGAGCAAGTGAATGGGTTCAACCTGCACGTGTTTGCGCTCGTCGGCGAGGCTCTGCGCGCCCGCGACAAGGGCCTTCGCGTCCGGTGCGTATCGATCGAGATGGATGGTTTGCTCGGCAGCCATGGGCCCCGCAAGCTATCACGCCACGGGAAGACAGCGCGTGAGCCGTCAATATGCCGCCCTCGCAAAGGGCGGTTTCGTCGCTATAGTGGCTCCCTCGCCATGACTGCTCCCGTCGTCGTCTACACCACTCTCGTTTGCCCATACTGCATTCGCGCCAAAGCTCTTTTGAAAGAGCGCGGCATTGCCTTCGAAGAAGTCGATGTCAGCAATGATTCCAACAAGCGCGAGTGGCTCGTGAAAACCACCGGCCGTCGCACGGTCCCGCAGATCTTCATTGGCAAGGAGTCCATCGGCGGCTTCGACGATCTGTATGCGCTCGATCAATCAGGTGAGCTCGCAAAAAAGCTGTCGTGATACACGCAGGGGCAGGCACGGGGGCCTGCCGGCCTGCCGCCCCTACGCCGATAAAATGAACCACACGTAGGGGCGGCCCCCCGTGGCCGCCCTGAAAGCGGTCAGGTTAGTCTGCGAGTGCGCCGACGAGGCGCGGGATATCTCTCTCGGCTGTTGCGCACAGCGCGACGCGAAGCGCGCCTTTCGCAGACACCACGAAGACGCCTTTGTCTTTCATGCGCAATGCACGCTTTTCTGCGTCGTCCGCAAAAACCGTGACGAAGAAGCCGCCTTCGTAACGCGGGTAGTCGAGGCCGCGCGCTCGGGCGAGCTCATTGAATGCGGCAACGCGCGCGGAGAGCAGCGCCTTCATGGCCGCGCGTTCTTGATTGCATGATGCAACGAGTGCGGGTTCGGTGAGCAAGCGCGTGATGGCGCGCATGCCTCCGTGCGAACAGTTCGACCACGTGCCGCGACACGAATAGCTGAGCGCCGCCTCCATCATCGCGCGCTCTTTTGCGTCCGGGACGCACGCGACGATGGCGCCGACGCGAAGACCGTAATGCGTGAACGTCTTCGATGCGCTCCACGCGAAGAGCAAACCCACTTTGCCGAGCAGCGGGCGAAGCTCCTTCAAGAACGCGCGCGAATCGCCGGCAGCGTATGCAGAATAAGCGGTGTCGACGAGCAACGTGAGCGACCCTTTTTGGGCATGCGACGCGAGGCAATCGGCGACCCTGCGCCACTCTTCGAGACGCATCGAATAGCCAGTTGGATTGTGGCAAGGATCGTTGATGACGAGGAGAGCTCGCTTCTGTTCCGCGAGCGCGGCACCCACTGCGCGGTCGAGTGCGCCAACATCGAAGTTGCCGTGCGCATCGAACATGGAGAACGTCACGAGCTTGCGATCCGTTTCGTCGGAGAGCGTCTTGTACGGTCCCCAGTAGTAGCTCGTCGTCAGGAGCGACTGGTTCGGTTCAATGCAGTTTGCAATTGCCAGACGAAGCGCTCCGCTGCCGCCAGGGGTTGCCACGCTGACCGCACACGCTCGCATTTCAGGCGAGTCGCGAAACAAATCATCTTTGACCGCTTCGAGAAAATCCGGCAAGCCCGAGATAGGCGCGTACGCCGCCCACTCTGCAGGCGACACTTCGGCGACGGCGCGCGCAGCGGTCGGCAGAATGGCGAGCTTGCCATTGTCGTCCATGAGCACACCGATGGTCGCGTTGACCACGGCCTCTCCGCGCAGGATGCGCTGGGTTGCTTCATGGTTCAGCGTGAAGATCGGATCGTCGGAAGGGCGATGTTGATGCGAAGGGATGACGTGGAGCATCGCTCGCGACTGCTACCGTAAAGGCGCCTCGTCCGCCACGCGCAAGATCTCTTCGGCTTTGACCACGGACAAATACAGGCCGCGAGCGTAGAGCCTGAGGCGATCCGTTTCGGACAGATCACCGGGGCGTCCGGAGGTTGCGTGCGCGAGCAGGATGGCGGCGCTGACGCTGACGTTCAGGCTCTCCACGAAGCCGCGCATGGGCACGCGAACGCGATGTTTGCACGCTCGTGAGAGATCGTCCGCGATCCCATCGCGTTCGTTTCCGACGACGAGAGCAAGGCGAGGGATGGCCGCGAGATCTTGCGGGCAGAGCTCGCCGTCGGGATGCGCAGCGACGAGCTCGAACCCCTCGGCGTGAAAGTGCAAGATTGCATCATGCACGTTTTTCCATCCGCGCAGATCGATCCACTTCTCGCAGCCGCGCGTGACCGCGGGGGACGCGAGGAAGGACTCCTTGCGTTCGATCACGTGGACGAATTGGATGCCGAAGGCTTCGCAGGATCGCATCACCGCAGCGCCATTGTGCGGATCGTGAGGCGCATCGAAGATGATCTGCACGCTCGACAGACGCTGGTCGATGGTCGCGCGCATTCGATCGCGCCGCCGTTCGAGCACCAAGGGCTCGAGGAGCGAGATGATCCGCGCAGGCTCGAATGTCTCGGCACGAGCGATGAGCGCCGGGACGAATTGCGAGCTTGGGATCATCCCTGGAGTCCGACGTCTCACGGTGAGCCATGCATCTAGCAACGGTCTGCCGGAAAGAGGCAGTTTTCGGCTGCGCCGACTAAAGTAAAGTCGCAAGCGTTTGCCTTCTTTCACGCAGCCCCCGAGCTCGAGGATGTTCTCGCCCTCGCAACGCCCCGAGCGTCGCGATTGGGGCAGACTCGTCGCGCGTGTATTATGCATACTTCTCGCGCTCGTCGGGATTCTGCCTGTATCCGTGGGGCTCGTTTTGCAGACGACGTGGGCGCGCGGGATCGCCACGCGCGAGACGCGCAAGATCGTCTCGGGCTTCGGCGTCGACGCCAACTACGAGCTCGCGATCCATCTCTGGCCACTCGCCGTCTCACTGAGCAACCTGAAGGTTGCATCCACCGACGGCGGCGGTCCGTTCCTCACCGCACGCCGCGTGACGGCGCGCCCGAAGATCTTCGGTCTGCTCGCGGGCAAGGTAACGATCGACCAGATCGAGATCGAAGAGCCGCGCGCCCGCGTCGTGATGCGTGACGGAAAGCTCCAGAACCTGAAGCTCGATCTGCCGGAGTCGAAAGACACGGGACCCATGAAGCGTCCGCCGTTCTCGGTCGTTTCGGCGAGCGACGCCGACATCGACCTCGATATCGACGGCGTGCGTGCGCATGCCACGGAGCTCGACGCCGACGTGACGACCGACGATAACGGTCATGGTGGCACGGCGTTCGAGGTTGCCGTGCGCGCTCGGGAGCTCCGCACCGACGTCGTCCGAAACCTCGGTCGAGCGGATGGAACGCCTGCGGTCGACGAGGACGTGCTCTGTCGAATCGATGGCCGCGCACGCATCGAGCTCCCCTCGAAATTCATCGTCCGGCGCTTGTCGGCTCACGGCGGCGTCGATCTCGATCCCGCACGAGGAACGGCTCTCACCTGCAATCTCGACAAGAGCGACAAGCGCCGCGTCGAGATCTCGCTCGGGCACTTCTCCGTCGTCATGCCTGCGTCGAAGAACGAACCACCGAACCTCGACGGCCACGCGATGGTCCGCGCGCCGCTTGCCTTGCTCGATCGATTTTCCGGTGCGCCCGATGTGGACGGATGGATTTCGGTCGACGCGGATTTGCACTACGCGCCCGGGACGCCCATCCCGGACATGACGGGGCACCTCGAAGGTGGAGAGGTTCGCCTTGGGCGCTACCACTTCGCACAGACCATCAAGAGCGACTTCGCCATCAAACAGGGCATCGTGACGAGCCCGCTCACGCGCGTGGGGATTGCGGGCGGCGTCGCCGACATTCGCGATGTCGAGGTGCAACCGCTTGCCAAGGGCATACCAATCAAAGCAAACGTCGATGTGGCCAACGTCGACTTCGCGGCCCTCATGCGCGAGCTCGGAGTCTCGGAGACGCCGCACGTGACGTGGGATCTCAAAGAGATTCACGCGACGGGCATGCATGGCACCCTCGACGGGCTGAAAATCGATGGCGACTTCGTCGCGCATACGACGGATTTCGCAGTTTATGACTCCCCCGTGGAGAGCAAGACCCGTTCGCGCGCGATCGGCGTGAGCGACGCCAATATCAAGGGGAAGATTCTGATCCGATCGCAGGCCGTCGATTTTCAGAATTGTACGGTGACGACCGCTCATAGTGTCGTGAGTGGCGTGCTCGTCTCGCTTGGTTTCCACGAGACTCTGCGCGTCGAAGTTCCGGATGCAAAGGTCGATCTCCGGGACATTTCGCCCATCGGAAGTGTGGCGATGGGAGGCCTGGCGCAGGCAAAAGGAACCGTCACGGGCCCCTTCGGGGATCTGCGCATCGAAGGCGAACTCAGTATTCAGAACTACACCCTCGGCGACAGGCCCGACGAGCTCGGCTTCGGCAACGTCACGCAAGCACGCGTGCTCGTCGAGCATCTCGACAAGGAGGAGGTGAGCCTCATCGACGTACGCGCGCAAAAAGGCAGCAGCACGTACGAGATGCCGACAGGCCATCTCAACTTCGGCGGCGCCGCAGACATGACGCTCGATGCGCAGGCCACTTCGAAGAACCTCCACGTGCGTGACTTCTTGTCGATCTTCAAACTCGACGACGATCCTCGATTTGCCGAAATCGACGGCAAGCTCGAGACGAGCGCGCGTATCCATCTTGCGCTCGGCGGCCCCGAGGACGCATGCAAGGGCGGCTACGTCGATGTGACCGCCACGACGGTGGGCCACGACTTGAATCTTCTCGGCGAAAAGTTCGACGAGGGCGTCGCCGACCTCGATTACCGCTGGAGCGATCGGCTCGCCGGTATCCACGGCGTGGAGATCGACGTGCGATCGATGTCGCTCGCAAAGGTGAAGAGAGAAGGCAAAGCAGCCATAGGATCGATCCTCGGCTCCGCCTTCATCCATCGCGGCGGCAACGTGCGCGGAAGCTTCGTGATGCAAGGATTTCCGCTCGCGCGTGCGGACATTCTCGGACCATCGGCAGCGAATCTCGAGGGATCGGCGTCTGGCATCGCGCGCCTCACCGGGACCGTGGACGCGTTCGCCGTGGACGCGGACGTCAATCTCACTCCCGTGCGCATCTTCGGTGCGGCGCTCGGCGGATCGGATCTCCACGTCGGCTTCACGCACCAACCAAAGCCCGACAAAGTGGTTGGCAAGACGGTGTGCGGCGGGCCCATCACGGCGCCTTTCGACAAGGACACCTACTTGCATGATGCATCTGTGTATGGTGCATTCACAGCCTCGGGCGCGCTCTTCGACGGTCAAGTAAAACTCGACGGCCTCACGATGACGCGGCAGTTGGAGCCGGTCGTCTCGGGACACGTCGAGCTCTCGCACTTCGATCTCGGGCCCCTCGGAAAAATCCTTGCAAGTGAAGAGAAGGACCATGAGGATCCCGACGCTCTGGCGGCGGCGATCGGCGGCGAGATCTCGGGTGATCTCGTCATCGAACGCATCGCCGCAAACGACATCGCGCATGCGAAAGCGCGCTTCGGTCCGAAGGCGATTCGCATCACGCGCGGCGTGCAAAAGCTCGAATGGCGCCCCGCGCCCGTCGCGATTCTGCTCGAGGATGACACGCTCACGCTCCCGCCTTCGATCTTCGAAATCACGGCACCGAACGGCTTCAAGGGCGCGTTCTCGGTCAACGGCGCGGTGAAGAAGGTGACGCACGGAGCCGAGCTCTCGTTCGACGCGGCGCTCGCGCCGATGGATCTCGGCATCCTCGTCGGCGTCGTGCCGCGGCTGTCTCGCGCGCAAGGCATCCTGAGTGGCTCGGTACGTCTAGGCGGCAAAGCGACGAGCCCCGCGTTCGATGGCGAGCTCAAAGTTCGCGGCGGACAGTTCGCGATCAGGGGGCTCCCGAGCGACATCTCGGACGTCGAAATCGACGCGACCGTCGACGAGAACGAAGCGCGCGTGACACGCGCAAAAGGCAAATTCCTCGGTGGCGATCTGAACCTCAAGGCAAGCATGCCCATCAAAGGGGGTGCGCTCGGTGTCGCCGTGGCGAACGTCAGTGCGCGCAGTCTGTACGTTATGCCCGTCGAAGGCGTGAGGGCCACCATCGACGCCGATCTCGAAGTGACGGAGAATCCACAAGCCACGTCACCCGCAGGCCGTTTGCCCTTCGTCGGCGGGCACGTGGACATCAGGTCTTTCGAGGCGAGCAAATCTTTTTCGCTCAACCTGACCGATCTGCGCGGCGGTACGAAACGCACCATCGTCGAGTCCTACGACCCGTCGCTCGACACGATCGTCTTCGGCTTCGACGTGCGCGCGGGCGCGCCCCTGCGCATCCGCAACAACCTCGTGGAAGCCCTGCTCGAGATCGGCCCGCGCGGCATCCATGTTTCCGGCACGAACCAGCGCATCGGTCTTCGCGGTGAATTGAATGCTCTGCCTGGCGGACGATTCCGTGTATTTGCCAACGATTTCGATATCCGCAAAGCCACGATCCGCTTCGACGATCCGACGCGCATCGTCCCGCACGTCGATGTCGTCGCGGTGACCGAGTACAGGCGCTACAGCACGCTGGCAACTGGGTCCCCGGCAACCGGCGCGTCCGGTGCGACGACGGGCACCGGCACCAGTTCGAGCGTTGGCAGCGGAGGAAATCTCTGGCGCATCACCCTGCATGCCTACGGCGATCTCGAAGAACTCAACATGGACATGACGAGTGATCCGGCGTTGAGTCGCGAAGATATCTTCTTTCTTTTGACGATCGGTCTGACGCGCGCCGAGGTCGATCAAGTGCGCGCGGGCTCGGTGTATGCGAGTGCTGCCTTCGAAGCGATCGGCACGGTGAGCGGTGTCGATCGTGCGGTCAAACAGGCCATTCCCGTGATCGACGACTTTCGAACAGGAACCGCATATTCGCCACTCACGGGCCGCGTCGAGCCGAACATCACGGTCGGCCGGCGTCTGACCGAGAACGTGCGCGCGCGCGTGACGAGCGGCCTTTCTGAAGATCCCCAGCTCCGTTCGAGCATCGAGTGGCGCCTCTTCCGCTCGCTCACTGTCGAACCATCGTACGATCGCTTCAACACCACCTCATTCAGCAGCGTAGGCAACTTCGGTGTCGATCTGCGCTGGCGCCTCGAGTTTAACTAACTAACGATGGTGCGTGCACAGTGCAGACTTAGTCCGCTCTTGCGTGCACTTTCGCTCGTGCTTTTCGCGGTCATCGCGCTCGTGCGATCCGCGCGCGCCGATGCCCCAGTCGTACGCAGCGAAGAGGTGACCGTACTCACGCCGTCGCCATTGCCGCTGCCTGTGCCGCCGTCACCTTCGATCGAGCCTCCGCCGGATCTTGCGCGCGTTCTCGGCAAGCCCCTCGTTGCGGTCGACGTCGTGCTCGACGACGCGCGCTGGCCCAATGACAAACCTCCGCCCATCTCCGTGATGCGTCCGGGCGATCGCGTCTCGGCGGCTCTTGCTCGACGGGCGATCGACGAAGCACTTGCGAGCGGTCACTTCGCCGACGCGAGCGTCGTTTTCGTCGACGACGTCGGCGGCGTTCGTGGCGTCGTTCATGTGATGCCGCGAAAAGTGGTCGAGGCAATCCACGTCGATCTGCACGGCGCGCCCGTCAACGGCGACAGCCTCGTGCGCGATGCCGGCATCGCGGTAGAGAGCGATCTCGTCGCGCGCGATCTCGCTCTCTACCGTGAGCGCATGGAGGACATGCTGAAGTGGCGCGGCTTCCCTTCGCCGCGCGTGACCATCACGACGCAACCGGCGGCGGATCCGCTTCGTGTCAATGTTCGAGTCGACGTCGCTGCGGGCGCACCGCGCAGGATCGAGCGACGCGTCTTCTATCCGATTCACGCTGCAACGGCGCTTTCGGACGCGCGACGAACTTCGATCCCTGACATCGAGCAGTCCTACCCGGTGCGCGTCGGCGATCGCGCCGACGAAACCGTGCTCGAGGCCGCCGACATCGCCCTGCAGAACCGCATTCGAGCTCGCGGCTGGCACCGCGCCGAAGTCTCGCACGACGTGGTGCTTCACCACGGCTTCATCGTGCTCCGCGTTCGCGTCGAGTTCGGCGCACGTTTCGAGACGCGCTATGAAGGCAACGACACGTTCGATAAGGACGCCATCGACTCCGGTCTCGATCTCGACGACGAAACCGATCGCACGCCGAGTCACCTCGTTCAGAAGGTCCGCGATTTCTACGTCAAACGAGGTTTTCTCGATGTCGAGGTGACGCTCGAGACTCGCGGCACGCCAAAGGACGCCGTTCACTACATCGTCTTTCACGTCGTCGAGCACGCGCGCGTATTCGCCGCTGCGCGTGCGTATCCGTGCCTGCGCGAAGACGACGTCCGAGAGCTCTCCGACGGACCCTCGTCGGCCAAGGCCATCGGCCGCGAGATCGACAGCTTCCTCGAGGAGGAATTGCCCGGAGGGGATCTCCTGCAGCCGCCGCGACCGAACGGGCTCGACGCAACGATTGCCGGGCCGTTCGGTCAGCGCGGCGCTCGTCCCGCGCCGCTCGAACTCGATCCGCACTCCGTCTACATGCCCGAGACGTACGAGCGTGCGGTGCAGCACGTTCAGGAGCTCTATCGGTCCGAGGGATTTTTGTCGGCGCAAGTCGGGCCCGTGCAGATCCTCCGCCGCCGCTGTAACCCTCGTTCCCCGACGGGTTTCTGCGCACCGGTGCCGATCGAAAGAGTCCCGCCCGACGTGTGCACCTACGACGCTTCGGGTCTGCCGCTGCCCGTGCCTCCGCTCGAACCCGCCGCGAGCTGCGTACCCGATCCCGTGCACGGGCTCGCATGCGAGTCGCGCGTGTGGCTGCGTATCCCCGTCAAGCTCGGTCCGCGCTCGCAACTCTACGACGTGTCTTTCACGGGCGTTCGCGCGATCGCGCCGGCCAATCTCGTCAAGGCCTCTGCGTTGGATCTCGGCTCGTACGTGAGCACGGTGAAGCTCGAAGAAGCGCGCCGACGCATCGTCGATGCGTACAAGGAAGAGGGCTACGCGTTTGCGGACGTCAAATACGAACTTTTGCACTCGATCGACCGGACGCGTACGCGCGTAAACTTCCTTGTTTCGGAGGGCGAGCAAGTCCTCGTCCGGCAAATCGTCATTCAGGGCAATGTTTACACGAATACGCAGGCCATCATGCGCCGTGTCGTGCTCGAAGTCGGCAATCCCTATCGCGCGAGCGCGGTGCGCAAGACCGAAGAGTACATCGCGACGCTCGGCGTATTCTCGAGCGTTGCCGTTTCTCTCGACAACCCTTTCGTTCCCGAACGAAATAAGGTCGTTCTCGTGACCCTGGTGGAGCGTCCGCGCCAATACATGGAGGTTGCGCCGGGCTTTTCGACGGGAGAAGGTTTCCGGCTTGCGACGGAATATGGCCACCGGAACTTAGGGGGCAGCGCCGTCGCGCTCACGCTGCGTTTGCAGCTTGCATACATTCCCACCGAGCTCATCATCGACCCCACTGCACGTAGCAACTATCGCGATCTCAATCTGGTCGCGCGTCTGGGGATGCGCGCGACGGGCAGTCTCGTGATTCCCAATATTGGATTAGGGCCGCTCGTGCGCACGGGGCTCGATGCCGTGCTCGTCCACGATCTGCAGCGCGACTTTTACGTGACGAAGCTCGCGGCCATTCCAAATATCAACTATCGCCCGATCAACGAATTCCAGGTGACGCTCTTTCAGAGTTTCGAGCTCAATAATAGTCGCATTTTTCAGGCAGGATCCATTGCCGACTACATTACGAATCTCGCGCTCCAGGGCGTCAACACGACCGACATCGTGCGCCAACTGCTCGTCCCCGATGGCGAGAGTTATGTTTTCGCTCAGCGTCTCTTGGCGTCGTGGGACCGGCGCGACAACGCCTTCAACGCAACGCGCGGCACCTACCTGGTGACCGGCATCGAGCACGTCGACGGCTTCCCCGTCAGAAACGAGCAGCAGACGCTCACGACGCCGCCGCTCCAGAGCCATTTCTTCAAACTTACTCAGACCTTTGCCGGGTATATCCCGCTTCCGCGCGGCCTGCGCATCGCGGCGATGACGCGCGTGGGCGTCAACGTGCAGCTCACGAAAGATTCGTCGACGTATCCCGATCGCCTGTTCTTTCTCGGCGGCGTCGACTCGATGCGCGGCTGGACGCTCAATAGCTTCATCCCACAAGACGACGTCGACCGCATTACCGCCGACGCGAGCAAGCCGAGCACGGTGCCCGATCCGCAGCACCCCGGACAGCAGATGCCGAATCCGGCGAAGTTCACCGAAAACACGCGCCCCATTCGCGGCGGCAATTTCATGGTCAACGAGCGTATCGAGCTTCGAATTCCGATTCGCGGACCTTTCGAAACCGTGATTTTCGGCGATTTTGGGAATTTGTGGATCGACCCGGCATACCCTTTTCACGCCGGAAAATTCCCTATCCGCACGTCCGTCGGCACAGGCATTCGGCTGCAGACACCCGTGGGACCACTCGCGGTGGACTATGGATTCAATGTGACACGGCAACCCTACGAGGATATCGGGGCCATCAACTTTGCCGTCGGACTTTATTAACACACGAACGCGCGCAATCCGATATCGCGTCAAATCGAAAGCGGTCTGTCAGCGGATGAGGACGGTGGGACAACCCGTCACAATGCGAACGCCGAGTACGTCGCCATTGAGCACACTGCTGCATGCCGTACCCAGGAGAGTGACCGTATCCCCGTCGATCTTCCAGCCGTTGACCGGATCTTGCGGCAAGACGACCTCGTCGAGGTAGACATTGACGAGGCCCGGATCTGCGGGTGCGCTCGTGAGGGTGTAGTCGCACGTGGCGATGATCTTGGCGGCAATCTTCTTCAGCGTGGCAAGCAGAGCGTCGGAGCCTGCAGCACTGACGGCGTAGTACCTCGGGGACGTGGACTGCGCAGTGCCTCCGGCAATGGCAAGCGCATCGAGCACGTTCGCATAGGGTGTACTTCCCGGAATGCCGATGATGTAAGTAGGGAATCCTGCAGATTTGAGCGCGCTCACCGCGGCGGCGGTGGGGCTATCATCGAGGCATGATTCCGGTGTACCGTAGGGTAGGGTGCAGCAGTTGGTGGGGCCTCCGGGCGGGCATCCCACCTGGTTTTCTATGTTTGGCATGCACTTGTTGACGCCGCAGCTCACCGTACCATTGCAGTTCGGTCCGCCATCGGTTGCGAGGATCACGAACGACTTGCCCGTGAGCATTTTCAACTTCGGCAAAACTTCGCGAAGCGCTTCGGCCATTGGCGTGCCGCCGTACGGTGCGTCCGTCGTGCGCGCGAGGAACATGGACGTCGTGGGTCCGTTGCCCTGACCGGGTGGATCGCCCGGGCTCATGGGCATGATTTCGACCGGCAGCGCACACGATTCATTGGCAAAACCGGGGAAGACCTCGGCGCCGAAGTTCGCACGCGGACCAAGCGCTCGCAGCACGGTCGCCATCGTGCTGCGGACCTGAGCCCACTTGTTGCCGTCCGCCATGCTCCCCGAGCGATCGAGCACGAAATAGAGATTCGGTGGATCAGTAAAGAGTGGAACATCCACGCAATCGCAATAGCTCCCGTCGTCCATCTTGCCGCAGATGGGCACTGCCGTGCCCGAATCGAGTCCGCCGAACGATTCGCCGCCGCCGCCAGCAGCACCAGGCGACGAGCCCATCTCCTCAGCGGGAGGTGGTCTGCTGGTACCCCCGCAGCCTGCAAAGACAAGGAGCGTGATTCCCACCCACGAAAGGACGAACGCCCTTTTCATCACACAAGATGATATCAAATTTAGACGCAGATGGGCGCACGTTTACGAGCGACCGAGAGCGTTGCTGGAAAGCCGCCCATGTCCACGACGAGCTCGCGTTCGATCGAAAAGCCTGCACGCCTGGCGTGCACGCGGAGGCGTTGCGGCTCGGGCACGGCCCACACCATCACACCGCCGGGAACGAGTGTGCGCGCGGCGTGAAACACGAAGCGGGCGAGCAGTTCTCCGTGCGCGCCGCGCTCGAGGCGGCGTCCCATGGGCGGATTCGTCACGATGACATTGACGTCTCGCTCGTCGAGCAAGAGTGCATTGGCGCGACAGATACTTGACATATTCACGGATGCGTTCGCGAGGTTCGCTCTCGCAATTTCCACAGCGCGCATGCTGATGTCGGAACCGAGGAGCATCCTGTACGGTCCGAGGATGGCGCGCTCGACGAGCTCGGTGCCTGCGCCAACGAAAGGATCCCAGACGATGTCGTTCGGTCCGCGCGGAGTCAGGCGCGCGAGGGCCGCCGCGATGGTTGGATGCGACGATGCGGCAACGTCGCCGACGCGGTACGCAAAGCGATCGTCGTTGAAGCCTCGCGGCACGAGCTCGATCGCGACGACGTCCTCGCGATCGTCGACCGTAACTTCCCAGGTGCTCGACGTTGGATCATTGACGAGCTCCTTGCTCGCTTTCGCGACGAGCTCGGCACATCGCCACGCGAGAGCGCGCCGGTGTCCGCCGTGCGCCCACGCGAGCCGAAAGCGAATCTTGCCTCCGCCCGTAACCGTGAACGTGCGAAGGATCGTCATCGACTCTTCGCTCGTGAGCACGCGCACGATGGTCTCGGCCAGATCGTTCTCGTGGGCTGCTCTGCGTGCAGGCACGAGCGGAAAGCCTACGTGGAGCGCCGTGCGGATGGCCGTTGCGCGTGCAAGCGGCCCGTCGAGCTGCGCCTCCACGATCCCGCGCACCCGGGCGTCTATGCGTGGCCGCCAGGCACTACCAAGTTCCTCGGCAACGATGACTTCGAGACCGTCACGCGCGTGAAAGCGCACGGCCGTTCCTACGCCGATCGCGCGTGAAACATCTATTTTACCAGGCGTTTCGCGATCGCGAACGCGATCGATCATCAGCGTTGCGACTCGCGCACTCTTGCCGAGAGGTTGCTCACTCGATGTCACGGTGGCGAGCCGAGCGCGCGCCTCGTGCGATCCGATCTTGCCGAGTGCTTCGGCGAGCGCGCGTCGATCGCTGTCGCTGTCCACTGTGTCCCACGCGGAGAGAAGCGTGCGTTCGATGGCCTCGCGTTCCGCGCTCGACGCAGTCGAAACTTTTCCGAGCGCGCGCATCGCTGCGCGACGAGTCTTCGGATCGGAGTCGTTGACCGCTGACACGAGCCATGCGCGTGCCGTGGCTGTTTCTTCGGGCGCGCCGCTCGCGGAGAGGCGTCCGATGAGTTTTGCGAGTCGACCTCGCAGGGGCCGTTCGGACGCGTTCGCAATGTGCATCACGCTCTCGATGACGCGCCCGAGGTACTGCTTTTCGATGCGGAGGATCGCGCGTTCGGAAGCACGCGCGAGATCCTCGTCCTCCGTTGCCATGAGATCGAGCAGCTTTGGCAGATCGCGTGCCTTCGGCGTGTAGCCCGTGTCGCGCACGCGTTCGGAGAGCTCAGGTTCTTCGGCGCGAGAGATCATGGCGTTAGCCGTGGCGGACCAGATCGTCGAGGATCGCGTCCGATTGTTTTTTCGCCCACGAGGCGAAGTCTTTCATGAACTCAGCGACCTCTTGGAAGCGGCGCACCACGGTCTCGCGGTCGCCCATCGCGATCGCTCGTGCGAAGTGTGCCGCCTCTTGCTCGAAGATGTGTGAGAGGCGCGGCGCGTCGGCGTTGACCGTGAGGATGTCCGCGTAGAGTTCGGCGTGCTGCGAGAACAGGCGGCCGATCGTGGCGAGCTCCATTCGGTAGATGGGGCTCGCGAACTGGAGGCTTCTGCCGAGATCTGCCTTGAGGCGCTCGAGCACCGAGCCGAGCACCATCGTCTTCTCGTGGACGAGCACCTGGATGAGCGCCATCTGCGCATCGTGCTCTTCCGCCGTTGCCTCGATGATCTCTGCGCCGAGTGACTCGTAGAGTCTTTTGATGCGCGCGAAGCCTGCGTCTCCGCGGCCGCGGCAGAGGACGACCTTCTGGCGATCGAAACTGGTGCCGTGTGGACCGAACATCGGGTGCGTGCCCACGACGTCGACGCCTTCGGGCGCAGACTCCAGCATCGCCGCGAGCGGCGCGCGCTTGATCGACGTGACGTCCATCAGGCAAGCGCCGGGGCGCACGTGCGGCGCAATTTTGCGCACGACTTCGACGGTGGCGTCGATAGGCACGGCGACAACGATCAGGTCGCCGCGCTCCGCGACTTTTTCGGCCGGAGGGCCTTCGTCGAGGCCCATCGTCTCGACCACGAACCCTACGTCCCGAAGCACGCGCGCGAAGAACGCGCCCATACCCTGGGTGCCGCCGATGATGCCGACCGAGAAGTTGTCGATGTCGACTTGCAGGATGCGCCGCTGCGCGACGCGCGAAGCTGCAAAGAGGCGTGTGAAGACGTCTCGCACGAAATCTTCGGGGACGTCGGCCGCTTCGGCCTTGCTCGCGAGATCGTTCAGGTGCACGCCTTCGCGTTCGCGATCGAACGGAGGCAGTCCCGCCGTGCTCTTCACGTGCGCGATCTCACGAACGAGGCGCATGCGCTGCGAAAGGATCGAGATCATCTCCGCATCCTTGTCTGCGAGCTCGCGCCGAAGTCGGGCGAGCTCGGGTACGGGGCTAGGCGAAACCATCGGGTTCTCTCTTTAGGATGGGCCGAACACTCCGTGCATGTAATTCTTGTGGCTGTCGTGATCGAACTCGATGCCCGTGTGTTCCGCGCGCTGCATGACGCCATGTCGGGAAGCCTCGTGCTCGCGGCGATGGCGCTTTTCACGGCGCTCGGAAGCGGGTGGTCCATGCTTGGACTCGCGCCGCTCGTTGCAGCGCCGAGAACGAGGCGCTTCGCCGTTGCGCTGCTCACGGTGCTGACGACCACGTCGCTCGCCGTGGTCGCCATCAAACTCGTCGTGCGGCGCGTGCGCCCTTACGCGAGTCTTCCCGGCATCCACGCGCGAGTCTTCGCTGCGCCGACGGACTTCTCCTTCCCGAGCGGACACGCAGCCGGATCGTTTGCGTTCGCGACGTTCGTAGCCCTCGTGCTGCTCCGCGGTGAGCTGCGTTTGTCGCGCATGTTGATCGCGTTCGTGCTCTACGTGCTTGCCGCGGGCATCGCGCTCTCGCGCGTTGCACTTGGCGTGCATTTCCCCGGCGACATCGCGGCGGGCGCTGCTCTCGGTGTGGTCGTTGGTGGTGCGGGCGCACTCGTCTACCGTAAAGGGCTTGCCATCGTGGGGTGAGGAGATCCAGACTACGCGCCTCCTGATGGCTGGAAAGTGCACCTTTCGTGCATTCGTGACACTCGCGGCATTCGTGGTCGCGTGGCTCGTTGCGTCGCCAGCCGTGGCCTTCACGAGCCGCGCGCCGGTGTGTGATCCGCGCGGGGCCATCATGTTTGCGCCGCCGCCCCAGCTTCAGGATGTCGAGCAGTCGTTCGACATCGGAATCATCAACGAGGACTGCATGACGACGCCGATCGAAAATCGGCACGTCGTCCCGCACCGCGGCGTGGCCAGCGAGGAACCTTCGAGTGCGCAGGATCCCACCACGATGTGGGCATCTTTGTGTTTTCCGCCCGGCGGCAGCCAGCGGCTCTTGGCTCCAGCAACTGTTTTCTCCGTTATTAAAAACGGTTTTCGCAGCAGCATCGAACGTCCGCCGCGCCCCTGAAGCTTGCCCGAGCAAGCCTCTAATAAAAGAAGCAAAGGTGCGCGTGCTCGTCCATGCAAAGACGAGCACGCTGCGGATCGTGATCATTTACATGTAAAGGATTGAACAATGGCCAAAGACAAGGACCACAAGGCCCAAGCGGCTGACGTGCGCTCGTCGCTCGAGGGCGGCGGCATGAGCACGGGTGTGGCAATCATCGGATTCATTCTCTGCTTTCTCGCCGGCGCCGCCGTGATGTGGGGCTACGACAGCCATCGCATGAAGACAGCCGGCATTTCCGCCGACACGAGTGCAAGCGGCGCGACATGGTCTGATTCGGATTCACCTATTCCTGTTTCAAGCAAGGATCCGATTTGGGGTAGGCGAGATGCCCCTGTGACCATCGTGGTCTTCTCGGATTTTCAGTGCCCGTTCTGCTCGCGCGTCACGCCCACACTCGATCAGGTCAGAAAGACGTATGGCCCGGACAAAGTCCGGATCGTCTGGAAGAACCAGCCACTGCCCATGCACGACAAAGCCAGGGGCGCAGCCGAAGCAGCGATGACGGTCTTCGCGTTGAAGGGTTCGGACGCATTTTGGAAATTCCACGATTTGGCTTTCCAAAACCAAAAAGATCTTGGTCCTGATTCGTATGAAAAATGGGCAGTCGCTGCGGGGGTTGACGCGAATGCGTTTAAAACGGCTCTCGCTACGAAGAAGGCCAGCGCGAAGATCGACGAAGACCAGCAGCTCGCGAGCAAGGTTGGCGCGAACGGCACGCCTGCTTTCCGTATCAATGGCGTGGAACTTTCGGGGGCGCAACCGTTCGACAAGTTCAAGGCCGTGATCGATCAGGAACTCGGCAAGGCGCAGGCGAAGATCGCATCGGGCACGCCCAAAGAACGCGTCTATGTCGAGGCGTCGAAGGAGAACTTCAAGGCTGCTCCTCAGAAGCCGCAGGAGGAGGAAGGCGAAAAAGAAGACTCAACGACGGTGTGGAAGGTCCCCGTCGGATCCTCACCCATCTTGGGCAACGTTGATGCGCCCGTCACGATCGTCGAGTTTTCGGATTTCCAATGTCCGTATTGCAAAAAGGTCGAGCCGACGCTCGAGAAGGTGAGGGAGACGTACGGTGACAAGGTTCGTCTCGTCTGGAAGCACGCTCCTTTGCCGTTCCACCCGCGTGCGGTTCCCGCCGCCCAACTCTCGCTCGAGGCGCGCGTGCAGAAGGGTGACAAGGGATTTTGGGAGGCCCATAAGCGCCTGTTCGAATCGCAGCCCAAGCTCGAAGACGCCGATCTCGAGAAGATCGCGAGCGATATGGGGTTGAACGTCGAAAAGGTGAAGACCGCTATCAAGGAATCAAAGCACAAGAAGGACATCGATGCCGACTTGGCGCTTGTAGAGGAAGTTCAGGCGAGCGGTACCCCGCACTTCTTCGTCAATGGTCGCCGCCTCGTTGGCGCGCAACCGTTCGAGAAGTTCAAGGCGATCATCGACGACGAAATCAAGAAGTTCGAGGATCAAAAAGGCAAAGTTGCCGCCAAGGACTACTACGATCATCTCATGAAGACGGCGAAGGGCGCGCCCGAGCCGGAGAAGAAGGTGGCGCCTCCAGTGCCCGCGGGCGCTCCGTTCCGGGGTTCCGCAAATGCCAAAGTCGTGATTCAGGAGTGGAGCGATTTTCAGTGCCCGTTCTGCTCGCGCGTTGAGCCGACGATCGCCGAAGTCATGAAAAACTACGGCGACAAGGTGAAGTTCGTCTGGCGCGACAAGCCCCTGCCGATGCATCAGGATGCTCCGCTTGCTTCCGAAGCGGCGCGCGAGGCGCTCAAACAGAAGGGCCCTGATGGTTTCTGGAAGATGCACGACAAGATGTTCGCGAATCAACAGAAATTGAAGCGTGACGATCTCGAGGGTTATGCCAAGGAAATCGGCCTCGACATGGAGAAGTTCAAGGCCGCTCTCGACAACCGCACACACAAGGCCGCAGTGGATGCCGAGTCCGCGGCCGGCACCGAGATCGGCATTACCGGTACACCCGCATTCTTGATCAACGGGTATTACATCAGCGGCGCGCAGCCGTATCCGAAGTTCAAGAAGCTCATCGAGCGGGCACTCGCCGAGGCGAAATAAGCGGGAAGGCGCGCGCGGGGGGCAGGCACGGAGGCCTGCCCCTACAACCGACAAAACGCATTCGTAGGGGCGGCCCCCTGTGGCCGCCCCGCGTGTTTCCCTCGACAAAACGCATTCGTAGGGGCGGCCCCCTGTGGCCGCCCCGCGTGTTTCCCTAGCAGGGAAACGGTGTAAGATGCGGACCGGTTTTTCGCACACTTCGGAGTTTTTATGGTCCCTCGTTTTTCATTCGCACTTTTTTTCTCGGCGCTCCTCATGGCATGTGGTCATGCCCCGGCGCCGAAGGCAGCCGAGGTCGCGATGGCTCCGGTGGTCGCTCCGGACAAGAATGCTTCCGCCGACACGAGTTCGTGGGCCGATTCGGAGTCACCCATTCCTGTTTCAAGCAGCGATCCGGTTTGGGGCAGGCGTGATGCCCCCGTGACCATCGTGGTCTTCTCGGATTTTCAGTGTCCGTTCTGCGCGCGCGTCGTACCCACGCTCAATCAGGTCAGAGAGACGTATGGCCCGGACAAAGTCCGGATCGTCTGGAAGAACCAGCCGCTGTCCATGCACGCCAAGGCCAGGGGCGCAGCCGAAGCAGCGATGACGGTCTTCGCTCTGAAGGGTTCGGATGCATTTTGGAAATTCCACGATTTGGCTTTCCAAAACCAAAGAGATCTTGGTCCTGAGTCCTACGAGAAATGGGCGGTGGCTGCGGGCGTCGACGCGAACGCATTCAAGACGGCTCTCGCTACGAAGAAAGCCAGCGCGAAGATCGACGAAGACCAGCAGCTCGCGAGCAAGGTTGGCGCGAATGGCACGCCTGCTTTCCGTATCAACGGCGTGGAGCTTTCGGGGGCGCATCCGTTCGACAAATTCAAGACCGTGATCGATCAGGAACTCGGCAAGGCGCAGGCGAAGATCGCGTCGGGCACGCCGAAGGAACGCATCTATGTCGAGATATCGAAGGAGAACTTCGAGGCTGCTCCTCAGAAGCAAGAGGAGGAAGGCGAAGAAGAAGACTCCGCGACCGTGTGGAAGGTCCCGGTCGGATCCTCGCCCATTTTGGGTAACGCCGACGCACCCGTCACGATCGTCGAGTTTTCGGATTTCCAATGTCCGTATTGCAACCGCGTCAAGCCGACGCTCGAGCAGATTCGCACCACGTATGGTGACAAGGTTCGCCTCGTGTGGCGAGATACTCCCTTGCCATTCCATCCGCGCGCGAATCCAGCGGCGCAACTCGCGCGCTTCGCGCGTGCCCAGAAGGGTGACGCAGGTTTCTGGGATGTGCATGATCGGCTTTTCGCGTCGCAACCGAAGCTTGAAGACGCCGATCTCAAGGAGATTGCGCGTGCGGCCGGTCTCGACGTCAAAAAGGCATTGAGCGCAGTTAAAAATAAGACCTATCAAAAAGGTATTGAAGCCGACGAAGATCTTGCCGAGGACGTGCAGGCGAGTGGCACTCCACACTTCTTCATCAACGGTCGCCGTCTCGTTGGCGCGCAACCGATCGAGAAGTTCAAGGCGATCATCGACGATGAAATCAAAAAATTCGAGGATCAAAAAGGCAAAGTTGCCGCCAAGGACTACTACGATCATCTCATGAAGACGGCGAAGGGCGCGCCCGAGCCGGAGCAGAAGACAGCGGCGCCGCCGACGGCGCCCGCGCCATTCATGGGGGCCGCCAAGGGCACGGTCATCATTCAAGAATGGAGCGACTTTCAGTGCCCGTTCTGCTTGCGCGTCGAGCCAACGCTCAACGAGCTCGTCAAGGCTTACCCCACGCAAGTGAAGATTGTCTGGCGAGACATGCCCCTACCTATGCATTCCGATGCAGCGCTCGCGGCGGAGGCTGCGCGCGAAGCGTTTGCGCAGAAAGGAAATGCGGGCTTTGCCAAGATGCGTAAGCTCCTTTTTGCGAATCGGAGCATCGAGGGCGGCCTGCAACGTCCGGCACTCGAATCCTATGCGAAGCAGATTGGTCTCGATCTTCCCAAATTCAAGAGCGCACTCGACAACCATACGCACAAGGCCGTCATCGACGCCGAGTCCACGGCCGGAACGGATGCGGGCGTGACCGGAACGCCATCCTTTCTGATTGGGCCTTACTACTTGAGCGGCGCACAGCCTCTTCCGCGCTTCAAGAGACTCGTTGAACGCGTGCTGGGGTCGTCAAAGGCGAACGCGCAATGATCGTGTGGTGGCGGAAGATCGCGTGGCTGAGAGCGTGTAGGGTAGCCGTCGCGAGCGAATCGAGGCTAGCCCGGATAATTCACGACGACTCCACTCAGACGAGCCGATCCCCTTGCTGCGAAGGGCGTACGGCGTTTCTCGGACCTGCGGCGTACGTACAGTACGCCTCGGTCCTGCGATACGGCGTG
>WQYX01000051.1 GCA_009781005.1 Polyangiaceae bacterium
AGCCTCGAGGGTGTCGATCAAACCGTGCTTCAGCAGCGTGCCGACTTCCTCCGTCCCGATTCGCTCGTGGCGGTCATCATGCTGACGGACGAAGACGATTCATTTGCCGATCCGCTTTCGTTCCTTGGTCGCGGGTGGAAATTTGCATATAGGAGTCCATTGTGGCGGCCAACGAGCGCATGCGCAACAGATCCGGCCAGCCCAGACTGTATGTCATGTGCCGATACTCGGGCAGCCTTTGGTTCTACGTGCCAAAGCAACCCGCTCTATACAACGAGTGAAGATGATCCCAATGTTCGCTTCTTCCACATGAAGCAGCGTTTCGGTGTTGATCCGCAGTTCCCGGTTCAGCGCTACATCAGCGGTTTCACGAATTCTCGCGTGCCCGACCGTAATGGCGAGCACGTCATCGGAAGCGATGGAGTCCCAGGTCCCTACCTGGGCACGGCAACGTGCACGAATCCGCTCTTTGCAGCCAAGCTTCCCAGCGGGACACCCGGCGAGGATACCTGCAATCTCCCGCTGGGCGCCCGTACTGCAGATCGCGTCTTTTTCGCGGTTATCGGTGGCGTTCCGAACAGCCTGCTCCCCGTTGATCCAACCAGCAGCCCCACGGCCGACGATTGGGTGAAGATCCTTGGCGCGGATCCGGCGAACTTCAATTACGACGGCATATCGCCGTACATGATCCAATCAACCACACCCCGCGCTGGTGTGCCGGCGCCGACCGGGTCGGAGACGTTCGGCAACAACGGTAATGATCCTGTGGTGGGTCGTGATTACATCACGAATGGGACCGACCTACAGTATGCATGCACGTTCGATCTCCCACCCACGACGCCAAACCCGTGTGCGGATGTCAATTCATTATCATGTGACTGCGCCTCGACTTTTTTCTCCCCGCCTGTGATTCCGCCGCTCTGTTCGGCTCAGGGTGTGCAGACCAAGGCGAAAGCTTACCCAACTATCCGTCCGTTTCAAGTTGTCAAAGCACTTGGCAATCAGGGCATCATTGCCTCGCTCTGCCCGATACAGCTCACCGACAATACCCGCTTGGACTACGGCTACAATCCAGCCGTCGCATCCATCGTCAACCGCCTCAAGAACGCGCTCACGCAGCAATGCCTGCCGCAGCAGTTCACGCGTGATCCGCAGACGAATGAAGTCCCCTGCTTCGTTCTCGCCCAGCTCTCTGAAGGCGAAACGTGTGACAAATACGGGCTTGCGCCGCCGTCTCAGGACATTCTCTCCGCGTTCATCGAACAACAGAATGCGGCTGGCTTCGATGTCTCGCAGGCTGCCGTCTGTCAGGTCCCGCAAAGTGCGGTTCCGGCAGGTGATAGCTGCAAGGATGATACGAACATCAATTGGTGTTACGTGGAGAATACCTCCACGGCAACACCTGCCAGCAACTGCGCGCAGGCGCTGCTCTTCTCAGCCGGCAGCCGTGACATGGCGGGTGCCAGGTTCGTCTTGCAGTGCACCCAGTGATTTACGGAACTTGGAGGTTCGTCATGCGCTTCTCAAGATTTGGTCTTGGTCTTGGTCTGTGGGCAGTCATCGGATATGCCGCAGTCGCATGCGGTGGCAACGACGGCGGCGGCTCCGGCCCCGTTGTTGATTTCGACCCTGATACCGGCTCCGGCAACAGCGGCGATGCCTGCATTGGCATCGTCTGTCCTGGCCCCGACGCCAATTTGGACGCCAATGGAACAGAGGACCAGGATAGTGGTGTTGTCCCCGCGTGCGCCGTAACGAGCGCAACGGCGCAACTCCCGCCGATAAACCTCGTCGTCATGCTCGACAGGTCCAGCAGCATGGGTGATCCGAACAGCGGTGGCGCCCCGGCGCTGAGTTGGAATCCGGTTACCAATGCCTTGGAGGCTTTCTTTGCCGATAATGGCTCCGCGGGCATGAGCGCCGCTCTCACATTCTTCCCGAATGCGGTGAACTCATGCAGCGCATCGGATTACTACACCCCGGAAGTCCCGCTCACTGTGCTTCCGAACGACACGGCGTTCACATCTGCAATCAACTCCCGCGACCCCTGCCGGCTGGGCCTCGGGTTGCACCCAAGGCGTTACCGCCCAAAGCATTGCCAACGGTACCTACGCCGATGTCAACTCAGGCGCCAATCTGAGTGCCAGCGCCGCCGCCATCGCAAGCGTCAAGGAAACAATCCCTACATACGTTATTGGCGTCGGCCTGAATATTGCCAATCTCAACACACTTGCGAACGCGGCCGGCACATCCCTTATCGTGATCAACGCCGCCGGCAATCCAGCGGACACGAGTTCGGCACTCCAGAATGCATTAAATACTATCCGCGGTAATGTCGTAAGCTGCGATTTCAATATACCGAATCCGCCAGACGGTCGAACGATCGACTTCAATAAAGTCAATGTTGAGTACACGCCTCCTGGGCAGCCTGCACAGACGCTCCCATACAGCGCGGATTGCTCTGCGCCGAATGGCTGGCACTTCGACAATCCCGCAGCGCCAATGAAGGTTCAACTCTGCACGGACGCGTGCAGCACAGTTCGTTCAACGCAAAATGGCCAGGTTGACGTGGTCTTCGGGTGCGCCGATTGACCACCCGTTCAACTCATCATGCGCCAGTCGACCGCATCAATCTCGCGCGGTGATATTTTATAATCAACGGTCAGGCGCGAGCCCACCGCTTCGCCGCCAATTTGAAGCGGCACAGCGCGTGAGAACGTCATTCTCACGTGCGTTGCAAACCAGTCGGACATGCCCAGAAGGGGGTGTGCCCCGCGCCAGAGCTTTGGGATATCCATGATGGCGGGCAATACCTTCTGGTCGTAGACGCGCACGTTCATGAAACCAAGCAGGCGCTCGGCGAATGGATACGAGCGGAAGCCATAGCCATATTCCGGACAGGTAGCCGCCCCCGCAGAACTTGCCATCCCTTCATAAAGGATGGTGCCGCGCTTCACGCCGTCCATGCGCAGCAGTTTGCCGCTCTGGGTCATGGTGTAAACATCGGGGCCGAGGTTTTCCACGATCACGTGCGGCCGCCCATAAAGAATGGTTTTCGGCGCCGTGCGAAATGCCATGGCCGAGAGATATCCCCAAACGCTCTTGGCAAGGCGGTTCGACGGTGAAGCGGCCACCTGCTGACGGAAATCATCCAAGAGCTGGGCGTCCCACCCGCAGCCGGCAAAAAAAGTGATGACGTCGCCAGACTCGAGCAGCGCGTAACGCTTCGTGGGTAACGCCCCGTCGTGCCGAGCCAGCGTGCGAACGCAGGCGTCGAGCGAGCGAGCCCCGAGTGCGTGCGCCCATGCGTTGCCGGTGCCGAGCGGGAGCGCACCGACGGTGGGAAAGGGTTTTCCCTTCGGAATCACGTGGTCGAGCGCGTTGAGCAGCGCGATGGCGCTGCCATCTCCACCCGCCGATAGAACGGCGCGCGGATTCTTGATCGATCGCAGCCACCCCTCGATCTCCTTGATGGTGCGGGTGAGGCGGACGTTCGCGCCCGGGAGCGCGCGCGCGATCTGAACCGCAATGCGGCGACCGCCGCGTTTGGCGTTGGCGTTGACGACGATGTAGAGGCCGTTTCCCGCGATCATGATAATGCCGATGCGATGGAGTTTCGGACTTCGGTGAGGAGGGCGCGGCGTGCCTTTTTCGGGTCGAGGCCGGCGTACGTCGAGCTCTCGATCATGGGATGAACGAAGACGTCCACGTCAAGGCCCGGAGTCGACAAGAGGCTCCCGGTGGGGCACACGTCGCGCGTGCCCCGAATGGTGACGGGGAGAATGGGCGCGCCGAGATCGAGCGCGAGAACGAACCCACCCAGCTTGAACGGCAGCAGTTCGCCCGTGGGGCTGCGCGTACCTTCGGGTGCAATCCACATGGGGGTGCCGGCCAAAACCTCGGTTTTTGCCTGCGCAAGGCTCGTCACGGCGCGATTGCGGTTCGTGCGGTCGATTTCGATGAATTTCGCTTCGCGCATGGCACGGCCGAAGATCGGCATGGCGAAGAGCTCTTTCTTCGCGATCATGCGCATGTGCCCGCCGAGCACGTAATAGAGCACCGGGATGTCGTAGTTCGACACGTGGTTGCTCATGACCACGTAGCTCCGCGCGTCTTCCTTGGGAGGGACGTTCTCGCGTCCGTGCACGCGCACGGTCATCTTGGTGTTGTGGATGACGCGCTTGGCGAACCCGTCGATGCGAGCGTCGCACGCACGCCCAGTGAGCCGCCCGCGCACGGCATCGAGCACCGTCGGAATGGCGATCGCTGCCACCTCGTAGGTGTTCTGGAGCGTCAAAACGAGCGACCTTCTCATGGATCCGAACCTGACGAATCTATGCAGCGAATGCTGCGCCGAACAGTTCAACATTCGGCGAGGACTTACGCGATGAGATCCGCACGCGAACATGACCGAGGCGGGAGCTGCGCGAGCGCACGACCTTCGCGACTTCGTTGAGTGTCCGTTCGACCATGCGATCGTTGAATGACACCTTTCGAGGGGGCGGCGACGTCACACATACGCGACGCGCAAGCTGCTTGAGCCGAGTGACATCAGCCTTGGAGGGGAGCGGATTCTTTCCGCTCGCGTACGGTGTAACGATAGCTAGCGGTGAGGGGGCCATGAGAGTCGTCCATTGGCCGTCATGGTGTGCGTTTTCCGAACCATGGTGTGGGACCTTGAATATCTGCCCTTGCTTGGGCCTTGTGGTGGTCGTCAAGACAGCTCCCCAGCCGTCGTTTGGCGAGCTGCCAGCCTCGAGGTCCGACCCGAGGATTGCGACGGCCTGTCCAAAGCGTAGCCCGATGACGAGCGCGGTCTCATTTGGCGTGACGTTCACGATGGCGCGCTTGGCGGCCTTCTCTCTGAGCAGTGCCCCGATGTCGTGATGCGATCGAGTAAGCGCCGAGTCCGACGGACTAAGAGCCACGACCTCGCAGTCCGCGAGTGTTTCGTTGGCGTCGCGTCGATAGATAACGCTGTCAGCGTGCACGAATTTCGGTCCGACGTCTACTTTGCGGCGCCCCGCCTCACGACGTTCCTCTATGCACCGTAGCGACTGATTCAGTTCGTCAAGACCGGTGGTGGAGTCTTTCAAATTGAGTTCGCGGCTCATGGCGATGAGCGTCTTGAATTCGTTCTTGCGCAGCGCCGTAGAGCAAACGAAGGTTGCGCTCTTGGAGGCTTCCAGCACGCGAGAAACTCCGCGCGTATGATCGTCATGCCAATGACTAACGACGACGTACCGAACGTCGCTTTCGACCCGTACCCCGATGCGGCTCAAGTACTCCAGCGCAGCGGGCTCGCGGCTCTCGGGGTTTAGGCAAGAATCGACAACCAGCCACTCGCCACCGCCGATATGAGCAACAACGCATTCCCCAACGCCTGGACCGAACAGCGAGATTTCAAGTTCGTCTGCACGAGGAGGAACGTCGAGGGTCATTCTCCGAATAGCTCGTCGAGTTCTGCGACACGGGCATTGATGCGGTTGATGTCGCGGCGCGTCCACGCAGGCAGACGTCGAAAACGAATACGTGATACTCGTTTCCGTTCGCCAGTCGTCGTCGTCTCGTAACCGATCGACCAGTACAGAACTGCCCCCGGCTGCACCAGAACCAGATCGTCGGGGCTCACTTCGTCCATGCTCACCACGGCCTCCGAGTCTGGTTGCTCGGGGTGGGTGAGATCTCGCAGCACTACCGTGAGCTCGTCGTTGTCGTCTTTGTCGACGTGCGTGACCACGCCTTCCCACTGCTGACGAAGCTCGAAGCGATAGGGCTGCTCCGAGGGTACCGGGATGCGCACTACACTCTTGCGTGGCTCGGCGACACTCTGTGCCACCAAAGAGGGCGAGGTCTCGAGCTCGGACGAAAGTGCCAGGGCGATCGGACGGCCTTCCGCGCTGCCAATTTCCGTCCTGCCAATCAGGACCCCTGCTTCTTCGCACGCGCCATCGAGCGTTCTGTCAAGCGAAGCGATCGGATCCTCGGTCTCACTCCAAGAAGCGCGCAGTGCGGGGTTACATACAGCTCGTGTTCGAGCTGGGGAGTTCGTCTGAATCGACGAGATTGCGACCGCTGACGCCATCACATCACCGTGCTTGTTCTCGTAGCACCTGGCTAACAAGTTTGTCGACGCTCACCTTCGCGTCCGCAAGGATTCGCTCCCAGTCCTCTTTGATGCACTGGAGGAAGTACGGGGTGTTCGTGTCAGCGGGGGTCGCGGGGTCGGTCGGAACGTACTCGTTGGTGATGTTGACAAAAACGGCATTCGCGTACTTCGCCAAGGGCTCTACGCGAACGAACGTGTGCCCCGGTCGACCGTCCGCGCGCAGTCCTTGGAGGCGAACGGCATTCATGCCGGGCTCGCGCAGAATTCCTTCCCACGGACTCTTCGGGGCTAGCAGATGGCCTAGCGCATGCCAGGTTTCGGAATCCCCGAGGTCAACGTATACTGTGCGGTTCAGGCCAAGTGCTGATGTGGGCGTCTGATCGAGCAGAGTGAATGCACCAGTGACGAGATCGCGCAATGGGCCCCAATGCGCGGGATCCTCGGTGGACGCTGCGAACCTGGTGGTCCCTACGGACAGGCGGAGCCAGCCCGCACAAAACTGCGTCAGCTCCGGATGGATGATCTCGATGTTAGCTCCTGTGGCTTCTGATTCACGAATCAGCTCTTTGGCCGCAAGCCAAGCAGGTTGGAAGATCGCCGGATTGAAGTTGCCAACGAGCACGATGGAAGCGACATCCTTCAGCATCCTGAGCATTGCCTGATCCCGCTACCATGCGCGATCCGAGCCGGGCAAAGAAGGCGTTATCCGTTCAGGTAAGCCGATTCCGCTCGTTCATGGTTCGCCAGGAGTGCCCCAGTCCAACAAAAGGGGCACAGTCAATGTACTCCCTTGTGGAGTACATTATCGGCATCTCCACTCCCCAACGCGACCGGCCTTGATCGAAATGGCCACGGTCCGTACCATCCGAGGCCCATGCCGAGTGCCTAAGGTTAGTTTCCTCAATGATCTACGCATCTTAGGCAGACGCGGCTGGCCCCTCTGGAACGAGAGCGTGACATGAGCGCAAAGACGATCCGCAGTGCCCTCGGCATTCTGCAAGACGAAGCCGACAACGAGACCGCGTGGGCAGACCTGCGCAAGGATCTCGGCCTTTCACCGGAGGACGGCTCGCCAGGCCCGGCACAAGACGACCTCGACGCCTCCGAGCTCGCTCAATTGTTGCGAGCCGCACGCACGGCTCACGAGTCGCGGCGAGAGTACGAGGCCGTTGCGCGTCTGCTCGAGATTGAAGCCGATCTCGCGAGCGGAGAGACCCAAGTGGAGCTTTTACGCGAGCTCGCACGCGTGCGCGGCGACGTCTTGCTCGATGACGCCGGCGCGCTCGAAGCCGAGCGGCGCCTGCTTGCTCTCGTGCCGAACGATGCTCACGCGGCGGCCGCCATCGACCGAAGCAATGCGACGCGCGGCAAGTGGCGTGAGGTCGTCGCCCGCTACGTCGCCGAAGCTGAGGCAACGAGCGACACGTCGTTCCGAAGCTCGCTGCTCGCCTCCGCCGCGGAGATCGCCTATCGCTTCGGTCGTCCGGTAGCGAAAGACGCGCCTTCGGACGCGGACGCGGCAAAGAAGAACGCGCGCAGCAAAAAGAGCAAGAAGGCCAAAGCACGCTCCAAGGACAAGGGCGAGGATCGGCGCGCTTTCGTCGACGACGTCGTGGCGCGTGCGAATGCGGCCATCGCGATCGATCCGCAAAACCAGCGCGCCGTGACGCTCCTCGAGCGCGTGCTCTACGAAGAGGAACGATGGGAAGATCTCGCGAAGGTGCTGACCGATTTCGCCGAGACGACGTCCGACAAGGACGACGGGCTCGCGGCGCTCGTGCGTCTCTCGCGCGTCCTGCGCAAGAAACTCGGCGCCGATGAACGAGCGATCGCCGCGTACGAGAGGATCCTTCATCTGTCGCCGGGGCACGCCGAAGCAACGCGCGGTCTCGTCGACATCTTCACCGAACGCGGGATGTGGGATTACCTCGTTGCACTCTACAACCGTCAGCTCGAGCGCGAGGGGCTCCAAACAGATGACGAGACCGGGATCATTTTCCAGATCGCCATGGTCCACTGGCGCATGCGCGGTCGCCCGGACGACGCCGAGCCGTACTTCGAGCGCCTGCGCAAAGTAGCGCCCGCGCACCCGGGCGTGCTCGCTTTCTTCCGCGAATGGTGTCGCGACAAGGGCGCCACGCAGCGCCTCATCGAGATCCTCACGGACGCCGAGCGCGCGCTGCCGGAGGGTGACGAGCGCACGCACGTCGCGGCCGAGATCAGCGATCTCTCCGACGAGGGTACGAACTCGCAAAAGGCCATCGAGCAATGGCGCGCAGCGCTGCGCACCGAACCCAACAACGCCCACGCGCGCGCCGCGCTCAAGCGGCTCTACCGCCAGACCGGGGCGTACAATCAGCTCGCGGATTTGCTCCGCGCCGATCTCGAACGCGTGCCGGCAGGCGATGCGGCGGCGCGCTTGCCGCTCCTGCGTGAGATCGAGACCATCTATCGCGATCACATCAAGAGCGACTCGGCGCTCGTCTCCGTCCTCACGCAGATCATCGCGCTCGACGCACACGACGCGGCGGCCGTGCGTGAGCTCGCGCGCGTCTACGAAACGCTCGGGCGCTTTCGCGATTTGCTCACGACGCAGACGCGCCTCGCGGAGCTCGAAGGCGATCCGGACGTGAAGGCCGAACTTTATCGAGCCATCGCGCGGCGATGGCTCGATCAGTTCACGAACGTCCAGAACGCCGTCGACGCCTACGAGAAGCTCCGCGAGCTCAAGGCGGACGACGCCGAAGCCCACGAGAAATTACGTGAGCTTTACACGAAACGCCGTTCGTATCGGCAGCTCTACGATCTCTTGGAGGCCGAGGCGCGCAAAACATCGGGCGCTCCAAGGCGCGCGCTCTACGCCGAGATGGCGAAGCTCGCGGCGGAGCGGCTCGACCGCGGCGCGGATGCCGTGCGCCTCTACAAGGAGATCCTCGTCGAGGATCCGACGGACACGAACGCGCTCGACGCGCTCGAAAAGCAGGCCGAACGCGACAAGGATTTCGCCACGGTCGCCGAGGCGCTCGAGATGCGCGTGGCATCGACCACGGAGCCGAGCGCGTGCCTCGTCGTGCTCCAGAAGCTCGGAGGCATCTACACCGATCGTTTGCAGGATCACCCGAGTGCGCTCCGCACGTGGCGCCGCGTGCTCGATCTGTCACCCAGCCACGCCAAGGCTCTGCGCATCCTGCGCGATGCTGCGCTCGCGACCGGTGACTACGACGGCGTGACCGAGTTTTACGCGAAGTCGAACGACTGGGAGGGGCTCGTCGAGGTGCTCTCGACGGCGGCCGATCGCGCAACCGATCCGTTGCTCAAGATCGATCTGTCGTACCGCGCGGCGGACGTGCTCGAGACGAAGTTGAACGCGCCGGGGCGGACGCTGAGAGCCTATGAGCGCGTCTTGTTGGCGCGTCCGGACGATCGCCGAGCGGCTGCGGCGCTCATCCCGCTTTACGAGGCCGATGAGAAATGGGCGCGGGTGCCGGCTCTGTACGAAGTGTTGCTTTTGGGTGAGTCGAGCGAGGCGGAGCGGCGCGCGATCTTCCACAAGCTCGCCGTCGTCTACGGGCAACGCCTGGACGACCAAGCCGCGGCCTTCTTTTACGCCGTGAGGGAGTTCCAGATCGCGCCGTCGGAGCCCGGCGCGGTGCACGCGCTCGAACAGTGGGCGCAAGCATCGGGCGACTGGAACGGTTTTTTGCGTGCTCTCGAAGCGCGCGCTCATTCGAAAGATGCGTCCGAAATCGAGCGCCGTGCGCTCGGACTCAAGCTCGCCGAGGTGTCCGCGAGCCGTGCGGGCAGAATCGACGATGCGATTGCCATCTACCGCGATCTCATCTCCGCGAACCCCAACGACGGAGAAGCCATCACGGCGCTCGATCGACTTCTGCGCGGAGTGTCCGATCGGCACGACGATTTGCGCTGGCTCTTTCGCATGCGCGCGGACCGCGCCGACGTCGCGGCTCGCGTGTGGATCCTCGCGGAGTGGGCCAGGTTCGAAGAAGAAGCGTTCGGTTCTGCCGACCGCGCGATCGCGCTCTACCGCGAGATCCTCGAAATCGAACCGGGACAGTTGCGCGCGCTCGGTGCTCTCGGGCGGCTGCTCTTGGCGTCGGGCGATGTCGGGGGTGCCGCATCGGTGCTCATGATCGAACGCGATCTCGAGACGGGTCCGGACCGCGTCGCGCGCGAAGTCGAGATCGCTCGCCTTGCCATGGGGCCCATGAACAAGCCCGAGGAGGCCCTTGCCGCGGCACGCCGGGCTCTCGAAATTGCGCCGAACGATCTCACGGTCATCGCCGTCGTCGAGGAGCTCTTGCCGATCGCCGAGACGCGCGCGCAGGCCGCCGTCGTGCTCGAGCAGGCTTACGAAGCGACCGGCGCGTGGGACAAGCAAGCCGACGTCCTCGGGGTGCTCATCGCAACCGCGGCGTCGAAGCGAGATCGCTTGGTCTTGCAAGAGAGGCTCGCGGACGTGAAGGTCAAACTCGACGACCACGCCGCCGCGTTCGACACCATCGTGCGCGCGGCGCTGGAGAACCCCACCGAGATGGAGTTGTGGGATCGGCTCGCGGTGCTCGCGAACAAGACGCATCGGACCGCCGGATACGTCGAAGCCATCACGCAGGTGCTGCCCGAGCACGGCGAGTCCGGCCTGTTGCCGGGCGTGGAGACGAACCTCGCCGAGCGCGCGGCAACGCTCTACGACGATCAGCTCGGCGAGATCGATCGCGCCGCGCCGTACCTCGAACGAATTCTGTCGCACGAGCCCACGAACGAGCGCGCGTTCAACCGCCTCAAGCAGATCCTGACCACGCGCGAACGCTGGACGGATCTCGAGAACCTCTACGAACGCGTGATCGACGCCACCGAGAACGCGTCACGCCGCGCCGACTTGCTCGCGGAAGTCGCGCTCGTTGCAGAGGAGATCACCGGCGACGCCAACCGAGCGATCCACGACTACGAGCGGATCCTCGCGATTGAGCCAGCGCACGCGCAGGCGATCTCGTCGCTCGACAAACTCTATTTCGAACAAGAGAGGTGGCAGAACCTCGCGGATCTTCTGCAGCGACGTCTGGCGCTCGCGAGCGGCTCCGATTCAGCGCACACCACCGAGCTCAAACTGCGGCTCGGCACGGTGCTCTTCACCAAGCTTGCCGATCCACGATCGGCGCTCCAATACCTCGAAGAGGTCGTGCGCGAGGATGCGAACGTCCGTGAGGCGCGCGAGCTCATCGAGAAGTGTCTCGCGCATCCGGACCTGCGCGAGCGCGCGGCGATCATCCTCGAAGGCGTGTACGCCGAACGCGAGGAGTTGCGCGATCTCGTGCGCGTGCTGCAAGTGCGTTTGGAGTTCTGCGCCAACGACGCCGAGCGTCGAGAGTTTCTCCGGCGGATCGCCGAGCTCTATGACGGGCGGCTTCACGACGACGCGGGTGCCTTCGATACGTACGCTCGTCTCCTGCCGCTGTCGCCCGACGACGCCGAAGCGCGCCAACGGTATCTCGAGATCGCCAAGCGTCAGGGCCGGCTCGGTGAGGCCGCCGATCTGCTTCTCTCGGCAGCGAAGAACGCGGAGGCGCCGCAACCGCGCGCAGAGATCCTCTCCGACGTGGCGAAGATCTACGAGGAGCACCAAGAGGCAGATCGCGCCGAAGCCGTGCATCGTCAGGTGGTCGATCTCGCACCCGACGATCTGCGCATCGCCCTGCCCGCGGCGCGTGCTCTCGAGCGCCTTTATACGAGCGCGTCCAACAAGAGCCGCGAGCTCGCCGACGTTCTTCGCATCCAGGTGAAGTTGGAAGAGTCGGTTGCGTTGCGGCGCGATCTCATCGGAAGGCTCGCGGGGATCTGCGAAGACGTTCTCAACGACGACGCGGCGGCGGTCGCTGCGTGGAAGATGCGCATCGACGACGATCCGAGCGACGAGCAGGCGCTCTCTGCGCTCGACCGGCTCTACGAGCGAACCGCGGATCATCGGGCGCTCGTGGAGGTGCTTCGCGCGCGAGAGAAGCGCGCCGAGAGCGGCGAGGCGCGCAAGGCGCTCATGGTTCGCGGCGCGCAAGTGCTCGGCGATCGGCTCGGCGACGTGCCGGAAGCCATCGTCGCGTACTCGGCCATCGTCGACGATTTCGGCGCCGATCGTCCGGTGCTCGATGCGCTCGCTGCACTCTACGAGAAGGACTCGCGCTGGCACGATCTCGTCGACACTCTCGAGACCGAGCTAGGCCTGATGACCTCGGACGAGGACCGCGTCGCCACGCTCGTGCGCCTCGGCGATCTGCGAAAGACGCGGCTCGGGAATGTCCCTTCATCGATCGAGGCTTACCGCCAGGCGCTGACGCTCGATCCGGATCACGTGCCCGCGCGCGCGGCGCTCGAAGAGCTGCTCGACGACGAGGACGTGCGTGGCGACGTCGCCGAGATCTTGCGACCACTTTACGAGACGAGCGGACTCGAAGCGAAGCTCGTTCGCGTGCTCGACATCCAGATCGGCGAAGAGCAGGACCTCCATGCGCGCCTCGATTTGCTCGCGCATGCCGCGGACGTGACCGAGAACTCCCTGGGCGATCCGGCGCGGGCGTTCGGCTATGCAGCGCGCGGCCTCCGCGAGTCCGCGGCCGAACCGAGCATGCCCGTATGGATCGAGCGAGCGACGCGCCTCACGGACAAGACCGGCGACTACTCGAGTCTCGTGGAGGTCTTCTGCGACGTCGTCAAAGACGTGCCCGACGAGGAGCGACACATCGAGCTCCTTCTTCGCATTGCCGATCTCGCGCGCACGAAGCTCTCCGATGCGGCGCTCGCGAAGCGGTACTACCGGAGCGCGCTCGACGTCCGAGGGGATGACGCGCGCGCTCTGTCTGCGCTCGAGCAGCTCTACGAAGAAGCAGGCGAGCACGAGCTGCTTCTCGAGATCCTCCAGCGCCGCGCGGAGCTCGCCGGGAGCGACACCGCCAAGCGCGAGATCCTCTACAAGAAGGCGAGGATCTGCGCGGACGCGCTCGGCGACGTCGATCGCGCGATCGGCGTGTACGAAGAGATCCTCGAGCTCGGTCTCGACGCGCCGGCCATCGCGGCGCTCGAAAAGCTCTATCGAGAGCGTTCGCGCTGGGGAGATCTCGTCGCTCTGCACGAGTGGGAGCTCTCCACCGACGGAACGCCTCGCGAGCGGCGGGCGGCACTTCATCACGCGCTCGGTTCGATCTTCGACAAAGACCTCGGCGAAATCGATCGCGCATTCGATTCGTACGGCGCGGCTCTTCGCGAAGAGCCGGCGCACGAAGCGACCATTTCGTCGCTCGAGGAGCTCATGGCGCATTCGCCGTACGCCGGGCGCGCCGCGGAGATGCTCGAAGCGGTGTACGTCGCGCGGCACGACTGGCGAAAAATGATGGCCGCCACCGAAGCGCGGCTCGCGCACAGCGAGGATCACGCCGAGCGCCGATCCCTCTTGCAGCGCCTCGCGAAGCTTCACGAAGAAGAGGAGAAGAACGTCGAGGCCGCGCTCGACATCACGGCGAAGCTCCTTCACGAGGACGTGACCGACACCGCAACGTGGAGTGAGCTCGAAAGGCTCGCGCGTGCGGCGAACAAGGAGGAGCGACTCGCCGAGATCTTCGCGACGGAGCTCGACGGCATTACGTCCGACGAGCCCGCAACGGCGCGTCTCGCGCAGCGCACCGGCGAGCTCTATGAGGCGCAGAAGGATGACGCACGCGCGCTCGCGTTTTACCGGCGCGCGTACGCGTTCTCGCCCGAGGACGGACAGGATGCGTTCGTGGCCATCGACCGCATCCTGACGCGCAAAGGCAGCGCGGCCGATCGCGTCGCGCTCTATCGGGGTGCGCTCGAGTATCGAGTCGACTCGACCGAACGACTTCGCACGCTGTCGACCATCGCCGAAATCGAGGAAAAGGATCTGTCCGACGACGACGCGGCGATTGCAACGCTGCGGTCGATCCTCGAGCTGGACGAAGCAGACAAGCGTGCACCGGAGGCGCTCGTGCGCCTGTTCACTCGACGCGAACGCTTCCGCGATCTCGCCGATCTCTATCGCCGCCGCGCCGAACAGAGCGCGTTGCCGGAGGAGGAAGCGTCGTTCCGTTTTGCGCTCGCCAGAGTGCTCGATGAGCGATTGGCCGAGACGTCGCGGTCGATCGATGAACTCGAGATCATCCTTGGGCTCGTCTCGCCCCAAGAGAGCGAGGAGGGGCGTCAGGCGGTGGCCATGCTCGAATCGATGCTCGGCCGAGCGGAGCACACTCGCCCCGTCGCCGAGTTGCTCCGACCGATCTACGAGAAGAACGACGACTGGCGGAAGATCGTCGACACCGGCCGATTCAGTCTCGCCGTCGCGACGGCGCCGCACGAAAAGGTGGCGATCTTGCGCGAGGCAGCGCATCTCCACGAGCAGCGCGGAAACGATCTCGACACGGCTTTCGTGTGCCTCAAAGAAGCCTTCGTTCTCGATCCCGACGACGGTGTCGCGCGAGAAGAACTCGATCGCGTCGCTGCTCTGACCAAGCGCTGGGACGATCTCGCGGACGCCTACCAACAAGGCCTCGCCAAGATCGACGGCGTAGGTCAGAAGGAGCTCCTCGCATCGCTCGCGAAACTTCACGACGAGCGCCGCGACGATCCGAGGAGCGCTCTCGATGCCTACGACGAGCTCTTTCGCCTCGACGAGAGCGACGATCACCCGCTCGGTGAGATGGATCAACTCGCGACGCTCCTGTCGGATTGGTCCACGCTCGTTCGCGTTCTCGTCAAGCGCGCGGAGCTCACGAACGACGACGAGGAGCGCGCTCGTTTCTGGCGGCGGGTGGGTGAAGCACGGCGTGACATGCTCGACGACGCGCCGGGCGCCATCGACGCTTACGAACGCGCCCTCGAGCTCGAACCGACGAGCGCGTTCACGATCGACAATCTGATCGAGATCTACGAAGAGAAGCACGACGCGGCGCGGCTCGTCGAACTCTACAAGCGCCGTCTGGAGCTGTGCGGCGAGGACGATGGCGAGCTCCGGCATCGACTCTTGCTCGACGCAGCCACGTGTTACGAAACGGGCCTTTCGGATCGGCGCGAAGCCATTCAGCTTCTCAACGAGGCCCTGGCGAACAAGCCCGAAGACAGAGAGATCCTCGAGCGTCTCGGTGGCCTCTACGAGGCCGAGAGGATGTGGGTCGAGCTCCTCGACAACCTGCGCGCCCAAGCGAGCGTGGAATCGGATGCAACGAAAAAGTTGCTTCTCGTCAAACGCATGGGGAGGCTTCTCGCGGGCGAGCTCGGGGATCACCAGAAAGCACTCGAGGCCTACCGAGACGTGCTCTCTGCCGGCTACGACGAGGAAGCGGCGAACGCGATTCTGGCGCTCGGGGAGGCGCACGACGAGCTTCGTGTCGAGGCGGCGGACGTGCTCGAGGTGGCGACGGCCAATGGTCCGAGCGACGACAAGACTCGCAACGATCTCTGTGCGCGGACGCTCGAGATGCGCCTGCGCGCGCAGACCGATCCCGCCCATCGTGCGGCCACGCGCCTGCGGATCGCGGAAGTGGCGGAGAAGTTGCTCGGTGATCTGCCGCGCGCCGAGGCGGCACTTGCGGCGGCACTCGCGGACACTCCGGCGGATGCATCCTTGCACGCGGAGATGGAGCGGATCGCCGAGCGCCTCGGCAGAGACGGTTACGCGCGGTACGCCGACGTTCTCGCCGAGCGCGCGACGTCCATCTTCGATGCGAGAGTTGCGGCCGATTTGTTCTTCCGGCTCGGGAAGATCGCCGAAGACAAACTCGGGGATCTCGATCGCGCAGCCGGCGCGTACGCGCATGCTGCCGAGCAAGGTGGAGACACCGAGGAGGTGCTCTCCGCGCTCGAGCGCGTGCACACTGCACGAAACGACATGCAGGCGCTCGCGGACGTACTCGAGCGACGCATTGCAATCGAGGCCGATGGCAGCGTGCAGGCGGATCTCTATCACCGCCTCGCGAGCCTGGAGCTCGCCATCGGCGACAAGAAAAAGGGCGTCTCGACGTTCCGCCTCGCGCTCGAGAAGAAACCCGATCACGACAAGAGCCGTCTCGCGCTCGAGGAGCTGCTCGGCGACGACGAGCTTTTCGAGGAGGCCTTTGCGACGCTCGAGGAGGTCTATCGCGCGACGAACATGGGCACAGCCCTCGGCAGGCTTTACGCGCGCCCCGTCGAGCGCGCGACCGGCGCGCAACAGAGAACGCGAGCGCGCCTCGCCCTCGCCCGCGTCCTCGAGGCGGACGGCGCCGATCCGATTTCAGCACAGCGCACGGTCGAAGCCGCCGTCGTCGAAGATCCGGATGAGAGCGACGCGATCGCGGAGCTCGAACGGCTCGCGGACAAGAACGGCGCGTGGGCTTCTGCGGCCGACGCGCTCGGGCGCGGTCTCGAAGGAGTAAGCGGCGTCGAGAGCAGCCGCACGAGCCTCGCGCACGCGGAGCTCTGGGCGCGCCTCGGTCGCTGGAGGCGCGATTCCGTGCATGACGCAGGTGGTGCGGAGACCGCATTCAAGAAAGCGCTCGACGGCGATCCGGAGAACATCGCCACGCTGCGAGCATGGGGCGAGCTCATACGGACCGAGGGACGCGAGCGCGATCGCATCGACATTCTTCGCCGTCTCGTTCGCTTGGAGGGCGAGCCGGAGGTCAAACGCGCGCTCGCACGAGAAGCCGTAGAACTCGCCGAGAACGTCGTCGGTGACACGAAGCTCGCCGAGGCGGTGCTTCGAGATCTGCTCATCGAGAACGAGATCGACACGTGGGCGAACGAGGAACTGACGCGTCTTCGCGAACAAGCAGGAGACTACGCACAGGTCGTCGAGCTATTGCTTCGCCGAGCAGAGAACGAGAGCGACGGACTCAGAGCCAACGAGTTTCGTCACCGCGCCGCGGACGTTGCCGCGTCGAAACTCGGCGATTTCGATCGTGCGGCGTACCTCTACGAAGAGATCCTCGAGCGCGAACCGGGCGACACGCACGCGCAAGGTCGGCTCCGCGTTCTCTACGCCGAGCTGGGTAAGCCGGCGGAGCTCGCGAAGCTTCTGCGAATGCTCATCGACGGTGCGGGGAGTGAAGCGGAACGCTCCGCGCTCCGCATCGATCTCGCCGTGCTCGAACTCGAGATGCTCCACCGGAGCGACGCAATCGACTTGCTCCGCGCCGTGCTCGAAGAAAATCCGGATCACGAAGAGGCGGTGAATCGCTTGTCCTCTCTCTTCAAGATGACCGGGCAGTCCATCGAGCTCGCAGAGCTTCACGGCCGCCTCGTTTCACGCGCACGCGAACGGGGCGATGCGGGCGCGGAGCTCACTCGGATGTTGCAGCTCGGGAAGATCTTCGAGGATTACGTCAACGACGCCACGTCGGCCATGAAGGTCTACGACGAAGTGCTCGAACGCGACGCCACGAATCAACCGGCGCTCGAAGCCGCCGCGCGTATCGCGGAAGCGCGCGAGAACTGGGAGAAGGTGGCGGACGCGCTGTCCCGTCTCCTCCAGACGGTCACGGGCAACTCCGCGGTTGCATTGGCGCTGCGGTTGGCAGCGGCGCGCGCGAAGCTCGGACAAGACGACGGCGTCGAACAAGCACTCTGCCGTGCGCTGTCGGAAGATCCGAAGCACTCGGTGGCGCGCGCGCAGCTCGAAGAGCTTTATGCGCGCACGAAGAACTGGGCCAAGCTTGCTGGCTTGCTCGTGGGCGACGCTGGCTTCCTGAGCGAAGACAACCCGCCTTACGAGCCCCCCGAGTCCCGGAGCGAGACTCGTCCGTCAACGATTCCTCCATCACGATCCACGGTGCCTCCGCCTCCTTACGTTGCTCAACAAGTGAGTCTTCTCCGGCGCGCGGCCGAGATCCATTTGCGTGAACGCAGCGCACCCGAGGAGGCGATCCCGCTGCTCGAGCGCGCCACCAATCTCGTTCCTCGTGACCGCGAGCTGCTCCTCATGCTCTGCGATGCGTACGGCGCCGCGAAGCAGGATCGCGACGCGTCGAAAATTCTGGAGCGCGTGATCGCGTCATTCGGCAACAAGCGAACGAAGGAACTCTCGCTCTACCATCACCGGCTCGGCCGGACGCTCGCGTCGCTCGGCGACAGGGACGTCGCGCTCGCACAGCTCGACATGGCGTTCAAGATCGATCCCGGCTCGGTCGAAGTGCTGCGCGATCTCGGCGTGCTCGCTCTCGAGGCGAACGATCTCGAACGCGCGCAGAAGACGTTCCGCGCGCTGCTCTTGCAGCGGCTCGACGCACACAGCGGCATCACCAAGGGCGAGGTCTTCTACTACCTCGGCATGATCAGCATGAAGCAAGGCGACAAAGCGAAGGCCGTGCAGATGCTCGAGCGCGCCCTGGAGAACGAGCCAACACTCGAGCGCGCGAAGGCACTGCTCTCCGAACTCAAGAAGTGAGACCGCATGCGTGAGCGATGGCGTGCGGCCGTGGGCGCTCTGCTCGGTCTCGTTGCGCGGGCGTGGCTTGCCACGTTGCGTGTGAGACTCGAGCTTCACCCGGAGCTCGAACGCCATCGTGACGCGCCGTGGGTACTGTCGTTCTTTCATGGAACGCAGTGGCCGCTGCTCGCGTGGAAAAGGCGGCGGCCCACCGTGGTGCTCGTCAGTCTGTCGGCGGACGGCGCCATGCAGGCGCGCGCGCTTGCAACCTTAAAGTTGCATGTCGTGCGCGGATCGTCGTCGCGCGGCGGCGCGCGAGGTCTCGCAGCGCTCGTCTGTCGAATGAAGCGCGATCGCATGGATGCAGCCTTTGCTGTCGACGGTCCACGCGGTCCTTACGGTACGGTCAAGCGCGGCGCGCTGCTTGCTGCGAGGCACACGGGCGGATGGATCGTCCCTCTGGGCAGTGCCGCGACGCACGCAAAGATCTTCGCGCGCGCGTGGGATCGCTTCGTGCTCGCGTGGCCCTTTACGACCGTTGCGGTGGTGCTCGGTGCACCGATTCACGCCGCGACCGCCAACGAGCATCTCGTGGGTGAAGCGATCGCGCATGCGAACGCGCGCGCCGCAGCGATGATACGCTGCGCGCGTGAGTGATAGACGCGTTCTGATTGATGCCGTTGCGGTGGAGGAGCGAGCGGCGTCGCTCGGAAAACGATCGATCGAAAAATCGTCGAAGGTCGCGGGCCTCGAGCTCACCGTCGCGATGATGGACCTGACGACGCTCGAGGGTAACGACACACCCGGTAGAGTCCGACAGTTGTGCGAGAAAGCATGTGTTCCACTCGAGAGCGATCGCACCGTTGGTCCGTGTGCGGCCGTCTGCGTGTACCCGAACTTCGTGTCCGTCGCGAAAGAAGTGCTCCGCGGCTCGGGCGTGAAGGTGGCGAGCGTTGCGACCGCGTTTCCAAGCGGCCAGTTCCCGCTTGCCGTCAAGCTGAGCGACGTGCGCAGCGCCGTGGAGGCCGGCGCCGACGAGATCGACATGGTCATCGATCGCGGTGCGATGCTCGTGGGGGACTACGCCAAAGTCTTCGACGAGATCGCCGCGACCAAAGAAGCATGCGGCGGCGCCCTGCTCAAAGTGATCCTCGAGACCGGCGAGCTCGGCACCTACGATACCGTGCGCCGGGCGAGCGAGATCGCGATGGCCGCAGGCGGTGACTTCATCAAGACATCGACCGGCAAGATCCAACCGGCCGCAACACCCGCGGTCACGCTCGTGATGCTGGAGGCGATTCGCGATCACTATGCCGCGACCGGGCGCAAGGTCGGCATGAAGCCGGCCGGCGGCATTCGCACGGCCAAGCAGGCGCTGCATTACCTCGTGCTCGTGAAGGAGACGCTCGGCAACGGGTGGCTCTCGCCGAAACTTTTTCGCTTCGGCGCGAGCTCGCTTTTAAACGACGTACTCGCGCAACTCGAGAAAGAGCGCGCGGGTAACGATGTAGAATGCAAGCATCCCCAATACAAACTCGCCGAGATCAGCGAGGCGAGCGCCGAGGACGTGGGCAACGCCGTTGCGGCTGCGCGCGAAGCCTATGAGAAAACTTGGTCGGAGATGCGCGTGGCGAATCGTGCAAAATACATGTTTCGCGTTGCCCGCATGATCCAGGACAAGGCACGCGAGTTTGCCGTCGTGCAGGCCATGGATGGCGGAGAGCCAATCGACGAATCTCGCGATTTCGAGCTCCCCCTCGCGGCCGCGCATTTTTTCTATCACGCAGGTTGGGCCGACAAACTAGAGCTCGCGTTTCACGGCAGAAGCGCGCGGCCGCTCGGCGTGGTGGCCGCGATCATGGCCGCAGACTTTCCGCTGCTCACGGCTGCGCGCCACGTCGCGCCCGCGCTCGCATGCGGCAACACCGTGGTGCTCAAGCCCGCAGAGACGGCCCCGCGCGCGGCACTCTTGCTCGCGAAGATCATCGAGGAAGCGGGGCTCCCGCAGGGCGTCGTCAACGTCGTGACCGGCGGAGGCGAGGTGGGCGCCGCGCTCGCCGCGCATCCAGGTGTCGATCAGATCACGTTTACGGGTTCCGCGAAAGTTGGAAAGTACATCCAACGCGCGCTTGCAGGCACGGGCAAGCGACGGACGTTCGAATTCGAGGGAAGTGGCGCGAGCATCGTCTTTGCCGATGCGCCCATCGATCAAGCCGTCGAGGGCATCGTTCGAGTCCTCTACTTCCACCAAGGTTGGATCTGCGAAGGCGGCCCGCGATTGCTCGTGGAGGAGAGCGTGCACGATCTCGTTCTTCGCAAATTGAAAGATCGCATGGCAACGCTCCGCGTGGCCATCTCGACGTTTCGCACGCCGGAGGAGGCGGTCGAGAAAGCAAACAGTACGGCGGGTGATTTTTCTGCGAGCGTCTGGACCAACAAGGGATCGAAGTTTTTTTGGATGGCGCAAAGACTCAAAGCAAAAACAGTGTGGGGCAACACGTGCAACAAATTCGCTCCGAGCCCGCACTCTCTTTCAGCATATACCGAGGTTGTGTGATGACAGACTTGGACGACGCTGTCGCCGCTGCGAAAAAAGCGCAGGCAGTCTGGGAGAGTTGCACGGCGCAGAGCCGCGGGCAGATCCTCTACCGCCTTGCCGAGATGATGGAGTCGCGGCGAGTCGAGCTCGCGGAGGCGCTCAGGTGTGGAGGCTTGCCAGTCGATGCCGCAGTTACCGAGGTCGACGCGTCCATCGATCGCGTCGTCTTCTATGCCGGCTTCGCGGACAAAGTCGCGTCCCTTTTAGGAAGCCACAACCCCGTGCCGGGACCGTACTTCAGCGCCAGCGTCTCCGAACCCGTGGGCGTCGTCGGCGTCATTGCGCCGAGCAGCCCGTCGCTCCTCGGACTCGTGTCCACGGCGTTGCCGGTTCTTACCGGAGGCAATTCCGTGGTGCTCCTCGCGTCGGAAAAGGATCCGGCCATCGTATTGTGCGAGTGCGTTGCGATGAGCGACATGCCGAGCGGTGTCCTCAACGTGCTGACTGATAGCGCGGAGGAGCTGTGGGCATCTCTCGCCAAACACCGCGAGATTGTCGGTATCGACGCGTGGGTGGCGGACGCCGAGATCCGCAAGATGATAGAGAGTGCAGGTGCCGACGGCGCGAAGCGCGTCAGAACCCACGTTCCCATGGATTCCAAAACCTGGTTTGACGAGCGCCGAGGCCAGGGTCTCCATTGGGTCGAGCACTTTCTCGAAACGAAGACGATCTGGCATCCTACGGGCCTCTGATTTCGTATAGGGTGACTGGCTAATTCGGAGAAAATGGAGTGAGCCGCATCGCCTTTGGTGGGTCCGTAGTTTTCGTTGTCGCTGGTCTCGTGGCTTGCGGTGGCGCATCACAACCAGCAGCCACGCCCGTTGTCTCGATCGCTCCGGGCCGGGGACGATGTCCGGATCTCGCGAAGGCCGACGAGGTGAGCACGTTCGATTTCGCTAGCGAGTTCGCCTTGTCGCACGAAGCCGCGGACAAGCTGAAAGCCGCAACACTCGCGGCTGCGGAGATCATGCAGCTATCGGACAAGCTCGATGCAGGATTCGGCATCGCGTGCGCGCAAATCGCACTCGGCCTTGGCACCACCGGTGACTTTCGCAGTGGTCACGACGCGTGCAGCGCGGCGTATCGATCGGTTCTAGACGCGCGTCAAAAGATCGGCGAGAAGACGACTCCGAAGCTCGTGGTCCACCGTCCAATCTGTCTCACAGACGCGAGCGCGATGACCAAGTGCGCGAGCCTCTGCGATTCGTCGGTCACGGCCGATCGCGCCAGCGGATATTGCGCGTTCAGGGCGGGTCGCTGTGACGGCAGCTGCACCGGTGTGTGCGACGTCAAGTCCCGAGCCAAGTGCGAGGGCAATTGTTCTGGCATGTGCGATGGCGCAATGAAGGGCGCGTGCGGTGGTCGCTGCAAGGGCACTTGCGATGGCCGCGCATCGTACGGTTACTGTGTCGGCACGTGCGTTGGCACGTGCGAAGGCAGCGCGATGACCGGCGAGTGCAAGGGTCAGTGCTCTGGCGCATGCGAGCTCAAAGCTCCCGCGATCTGCGATGGCCTCTGTGCGGGAACGTGCAGCGTGGCGCTCGACGATGCAAAGTGCGCGGGCAACTTCAAGACGCCACACATCAGTGCTCCATGCCTCGCGCGTTGTGAGCTTGCCATCATGGGTCAAACGGAGTGCTCGATCCCTAAGGTGGGGCTGGTTTTTTCAGGGAGGATGAGCCCGAAAGAACGCGATCAAGCAGACGCCATGAAGGTCGCGATCGACAAGTCTTTCCCCGGCCTGCTGAAGATTCTCTACGAGCTCGGCGACGATGGCACGACGAAGGTGAAGAGCGCTCAGGCGGTTATCCTCAACGCGCGCGCCGCCTTCAAGACAATGGCACGTTCGGACGTCTCGGAGTCGCAGCTCACGAAGTGTTTCAGCGAACCTTTCAAGACTGCCGCGGCTCAAGCTTCGGTCATCACATCGGTACTCGATCGGGCGACGGCCGTCCGCAACACCCTTTCAAAGTGATTCGTTTGCGGTCCCCGATGCGTGCATCATGCATTACGCGACGAGGACGGTGCCGATGCTGCCTGGTTCGTCAACGGCGCGCGCGAGATCTCCGCGGCCGAGTCGTCCGATGATGTGCACCGCGACGACGCCCTGGGCAATGGCCGCGAATGACTCTTCGAGCTTTGGGATCATTCCCTTCGTCACGATGCCTTCGTTAATCGCGCGCTTGCCTTCGGCAACGGTCATGCGCTCGATGCGCGAACGAGGATCCTCGATGTCGCGCAAGATTCCGGGCACGTCTGTCACGAGGACGAGAGCGCGCGCGTCGAGCCGAATCGCTACTTGATTGGCGACGGCATCGGCGTTGATGTTGAAGAGGTTGCCGCGTTCGTCGGCGCCAAGGCACGCGAGCACGGGCACGTAGCCTGCGCCGACGAGCAGCGAGATCAGCTCGGCGTTGATGCCCGCGACGTCGCCGACGAAACCAAAATCGATCGGCCCAGCGCTTGCGACGATCTGGGGTGGCTGCTTCGTTGCGTGTAGAACGCACGCACTCGCGCCGTGAAGGCCGACGGGGCTGTTGCCGGCTTTCACGAGTGCCGCGCAGAGATCGACGTTGACCTTGCCTGCCACCGTCATCTTCATGATCTCGAGCGTGGCTTCATCCGTGACGCGCCGTCCTCCGACGATGTTCGGCGTCTGGCCGAGCCGCTTTTGGAGATCGGTGGCTTGGGGGCCGCCTCCGTGCACGATGACCACCGGCGTGCCGGCCGCGTGCATCTCGCGAATGTCGACGGCGATGATCGCCATGTGCGGCCCCTGCACGACTTCGCCGCCGAGTTTGATGACGGCCGGTCCTCTGCCCACGCGCCTGCTTATGGCCTCCGTTGCGTCCCTGTCCTCACCGCCACCGACAACCGCCGCCACTGTGAACCGTATCGTCATGGCGCGGCAGGCTAGCAAATCGACGTGTGCGGGAGAAAAGCGACCTTCGCAACAAGGGGATCGGCTCGTCCGAGTGGAGTCGTCGTGAATTATCCTGGCTAGCGCGCACTCGGGTAGACTCCCGCGCCATGAGCGACGCGGCTGCGAAGTGGATTTCGGAGCAAAGCAAACATCTCGAGACGGCGCTTGCCGAGCTCGTTGCAATCAACTCCTTCACCGAGAACGTCGAAGGCGGCCGGAAAGTCGGGCGTGCGCTCGAAGAGCTCTTCGCAGCGGCGGGTCTCTCCGGAGAGCGCATCGCGAGCACGAAGTTCGCCGACCACCTCGTTTTCTCCACTGCAGGGGCACCCGGCTTGCCGAGGATTGCTCTCCTTGGTCACCTCGATACCGCGTTTCCGCCCGGCACGTTCGAAGGCTATCGGCGCGACGGCGATCTCGGGCGCGGCCCTGGGGTGCTCGATATGAAGGGCGGCCTCGTCGTCATCGTGTGGGCACTCAAGGCACTTGCGCACGAGGGGTTGCTCAGCAAGCTCCCGCAGATCCGCGTCATCCTCGTCGCGGACGAAGAAGTCGGCTCGCCCGAAGGGCAAGGTGTCATTCGCACGGCCGCGCACGGTGCGCGCGCTGCTCTCGTGTTCGAGGCAGGCCGCCAGGGGGATCTCATCATCACGCGCCGCAAGGGAGTCGGCGCGATGACGGCGATTTCCCACGGGAAGGCGGCGCACGCCGGAAGCACCCAGGCGGACGGTGCGAACGCCGTGTGGGCGATCGCAAAATTCGTCGATCGCGCACAAGAGCTCCCCGAGTGCGTGCGCGGCGTGAGTGTCAATGTTGGCAGAATTCAGGGCGGCACGAGCCAGAACACCGTGCCGGATTACGCAAAAGCATGGGTCGATTTCCGTTTCGAATCGCTCGAGGACGGCGAGGCCCTCGTCACGCTGCTGAAGCAGACTGCGAACGAAGGCGCCATGATGGTTCCCGGCACGAGCATCGAGCTCCAAGGGGGCATCGTGAGGCTGCCCCTCGAGCGAAGTGATGCAAACGTCGCATTGATGAGAGCGTATGGACAAGCCGCGCGCGCCTCGGGACTCGCGGACGGCGAGGCAGGCCTCGTTGGCGGAAGCTCGGATGCGAGCACAACGAGCGCGATGGGGATCGCCTCCATCGACGGTCTTGGTCCGCGTGGCACCGGTTTTCATACCCAGGACGAACAAATCGAGTTGGCAACGCTCGTCCAGAAGGCGCAGGCGCTCGCGCGGTTCCTGACTTCGCTCCGCGCATGAGCATGTTTACCAGCCTGCTGCGCAAACCGATGCGTCGGTTGGGCGCTGCGCTCCGGTCCTCAAAGCCAATCAAGGCTGTTCCGGTCCGGTGCTCGCGCCCGCCCTAGCCCGAATAATTCATGACGACTCCGCTTAGAAGGGCCGATCCCTTTGCTGCAAAGGGCGTACGGCGTTTCTCGGACCTGCGGCGTACGTACAGTACGCCTCGGTCCTGCGATACGGCGTGCGCCCTTTTCGCTGCGGTCTCGGCCTTCTACCGCAATCGCGTCATGAATTATTCGGGCTAGCTCGCAACGGCTGTTAAACATGCTCTGAGCGCTGACGAAAGCGCTTGCCGGGAAGGCGCGCGAAATACTAACTTGCTGTTCCGCCGTCGGGCTTCATGGCTCACGCGGCTGTTCGGGGCGTAGCGCAGCCTGGTTAGCGCACTTGACTGGGGGTCAAGGGGTCGGAGGTTCAAATCCTCTCGCCCCGACTGGTTCCGGAGAAGCGATGCCTCCGGAACCGTTGGTTTTGTGTAGGGCGGCCTGTCCCTGAAACCCGGACCGAGGCGGCGAGAGCGTGTTTTGTAAAGGCCGCAAAGCACTGAAGGATGGGGCGGCCACAGGGGGCCGCCCCTACGAACGTGTCTTGTCGGTCGTAGGGGCAGGCCCCCGTGCCTGCCCCGCGCTCGCTGTTCGTTTTGTACTCTCTAAAGGAGTACACCTCGACGACGCGGCGAGCAACGCGAGCGCGCGAAGGGGTCCACTCTACTTGTACTTTGTCGCATCTTTGGTAATGAAAGATTCTCCGAAAGCATCATAAGATGATAAAAGAGGCTATTTTATCACTTGCGAAAAAGCAGGATTTATCCTACGAAATCGCGGAAGCCGTCATGCATGAGATCATGACCGGCCAAGCTTCGCCAGTTCAAATGAGCGCGTACCTCACCGCTCTGAGTTTGAAAGGCGAAACCATCAGCGAAATCACCGCCTCCGCCTCTGGAATGCGCCAGCATTGCATACGGCTGCTGCACGACGTGGACGCGCTCGAAATCGTGGGCACCGGCGGCGATGGAGCCAACACCTTCAATATATCGACCGCGGCGGCCATCATCACGGCGGCGGCTGGTATTGCGGTGGCAAAGCACGGCAATCGCAGCGCGTCCGGCAAATGTGGCGCTGCGGATGTGCTGGAGGCGCTCGGTGTTAATATCCATATTTCGCCCGAGAAGAGCGCCGATCTTTTGAAGAATATCGGTATTTGCTTTTTGTACGCACAAAATTACCACATTGCCATGAAGTACGTGGCGCCGATCCGTCGTGAATTGGCCATTCGGACGGTGTTCAACATCCTGGGGCCCCTGACGAACCCTGCGGGCGCCAAGATGGAGTTGATGGGCGTTTACGACGGAGAATTGGTGGAACCGCTAGCGCTCGTCCTCTGCAATTTAGGCGTGCGAAATGCGATGGTTGTGCATGGGGAGGATGGTCTCGACGAAATATCGCTGAGCGCGCCCACGAAGGTGTGCGAAGTCAATCATGGTCAGACGCGTTCCTATACGATCTCGCCAGAGCAATTTGGGTTCAAACGGTGCAGCAAATGGGATTTGCAGGGTGGTACCCCGTCCGAAAATGCCGAAATTCTCAAGGCCGTTCTCCGCGGAGAAAAAGGCGCCAAACGCAACGCTGTTGTGTTGAATGCAGCCGCGGCTCTGCGCATCTCGGGCAAGCATGAATCCATGGAGGCCGCCATTGAAGTCGTCAACCACGTGATCGACAGCGGAAAAGCCATCGCGAAGCTCGACGAATTCGTTCGCTGTTCCAGTCAGTCTTAAGGCGCGGGACGACATGAATATCTTGCAGAAGATCGCGGCTCGTACGAAGGAGCGAATCGACGAAAGAAAGAGAGTGCTGCCGCCGGAAAGAGTCATGGAGATGGCCGGAACGAGCCATATCCATGGTTTTCGGTTCGAAGATGCGCTGAAGGGGCAGGACATCGCTTTTATTTGCGAAATCAAGAAGGCATCGCCCTCGAAGGGGATCCTCGTCGAAGATTTCCCTTATCTTGATATCGCCAAGGCCTACGAGGAAGCGGGGGCCGCCGCCATCTCCGTATTAACCGAGCCCTCTTTCTTTCACGGAGACGACCGATACTTGCGCGAAATCGCCGATCTCGTTTCCATTCCGCTGCTCCGTAAGGATTTTACGGTAGACAGCTACATGATTTACGAAGCGAAGATCCTCGGCGCAAGCGCGGTTCTCTTGATCTGCGCGCTCCTCCACGAAGATACTCTGGCTGAATATATCTCCGTTGCGCACGGCCTGGGGCTGTCCGCGCTCGTGGAGGCGCACAGCGAAGAAGAGGTATCCATGGCCCTTGGCGCCGGCGCAAGAATCATCGGCGTGAACAATAGGGATCTCAAGACCTTCGAGGTCAACGTGAAGCTGAGTGAGCACCTCCGAAAGATGGTGCCAAGCCACGTGTTATTTGTCTCTGAAAGCGGCATCACTTCGCCGGACGACGTTGCAACGCTGCGAAGGATCGGCGCAGATGCGGCACTCATTGGGGAGACCATGATGCGAAGCGCCGAGAAGAAGGCAGAGATGTCCAGGTTACGAGGTCGGGCCCATGGTGAAGATTAAGATCTGCGGGCTGTCTCGCCTTCGCGATATCGACGCCGTGAACGAAGAAGGCCCTGATTTCATTGGATTCGTATTTGCGGACAGCCGCCGGAAGATCACACCGGAGCAGGCTCTGGAGCTGCGCCGGCATCTTCGTCCGGGCATTCTGCCCGTTGGGGTGTTCGTGAATGAAGAGGTGGACAAAATCCGCTCTCTCGTACGGAACGGAATCATTGATGCCATTCAGCTTCACGGCGCCGAAACGGAGGAAGACGTCAGAAAACTTAGAGCATTGACGAACAAACCGGTCATCAAAGCCATTGCCGTTCGAAATCGAGACAGCGTGCAAGAAGGAGCGGCCACGGAGGCGGACTATCTTCTGCTCGACCGCCAGGGTGGTGGCACGGGCCGGCGTTTCGATTGGGATCTGGTGGGTGACGTCCGAAAGCCGTTTTTTCTGGCGGGCGGGCTGAATGCGGACAACGTCGTGGAGGCCGTCCAAACGGTGGATCCGTTTGCCGTGGATGTCAGCGGTGGTGTGGAGACGGACGGATGGAAAGACCATGCCAAAATCAAAGAATTCGTGAGGAGGGCAAGAAATGTCTGAGAGAAGAGGCCGGTTCGGAGATTACGGCGGCCAGTATATCCCCGAAACGTTGATGAGTGCCGCGGAGGAGCTCGAAAAAGCTTACCTGCATTACAAGGACAATCCCGATTTCAAAAAGGAGCTTGCGGATTTATTGAACCACTACGCGGGAAGGCCGTCCTTGCTTTATTTTGCAAAGCGGATGACGGAGGACCTCGGCGGAGCAAAAATCTATTTGAAGCGCGAGGACTTGAACCACACCGGATCCCATAAGATCAACAATGTTCTGGGACAAGTTCTCCTCGCCAAGAAAATGGGAAAAACCCGGGTCATCGCGGAAACCGGTGCGGGCCAGCATGGTGTGGCCACGGCCAGCGCCGCGGCGCTCATGGATATGGAATGCGAAATATTCATGGGCAAAGAGGACATGGAGCGGCAGGCGCTGAACGTATTCCGAATGGAGTTGCTCGGCACGAAGGTCCATCCCGTGACCAACGGCACCATGACGCTCAAGGATGCAGTGAGCGAAACCATGCGCGAATGGGCTTCACGCATGGATGATACGCATTACGTGCTCGGCTCGGTCATGGGCCACCACCCATTCCCCATGATGGTGCGCGATTTTCAAAAAATCATTGGCCAAGAGATTAAAGAGCAAGTGCTGTCTCGGGATGGCAAGTTGCCCGACGTCGTCATGGCTTGCGTGGGTGGTGGCAGCAACGCCATCGGCTCCTTTTATGAATTCATAGGGGACCCATCGGTTCAGCTCATTGGCTGCGAGGCAGCCGGGCTGGGTGTGGACAATCCAAAAACCGCAGCCACCATGGCAACGGGCAAGGTGGGCATCCTTCACGGCATGAAGTCGTACTTCTGTCAGGACGAATACGGGCAAATTGCACCCGTTTATTCCATTTCGGCGGGCCTCGACTACCCGGGGATTGGACCGGAGCATGCTTATCTCGCGGACGTGGGCCGAGCCAGGTATGTGCCCGTCACGGACGAGGAAGCGGTGGAGGCCTTCGAGTATTTGTCACGCAAGGAGGGCATCATTCCCGCCGTGGAAAGCGCACATGCGGTCGCCTACGCGAAAAAAGTCGCGCCCGCGATGGGGAAAGACAAAGTGATCGTCGTCACCTTATCGGGCAGAGGGGACAAGGACGTTGCCGCCATTGCGCGCTACAAGGGGATCGACCTCCATGAATAAGATTTCTTCGGCGTTCGAGGGCCACAAGGCGTTCGTTGCATTCCTTACGGGCGGCGATCCGGACATTGAAACCACGGAGAAATTGATCGTTGCCATGGCGGCATCCGGGGCAGACGTCATTGAGATCGGGATCCCGTTCTCTGATCCCGTTGCCGAAGGCGTGGTCATCCAAGGCGCGGATGAGAGGGCCCTTGCGGCAGGCGTGACGGTCGATAAATTGTTCCAGATGGTCAAGCGGGTTCGAGAAAAGATCGCGATCCCGCTCTTGTTCATGACCTACATCAATTCGATTTTCGCCTACGGCAAGGAACGATTCCTTGCGCAGTGCGCGGATTGCGGAATCAGCGGCGTGATCGTCGTCGATCTGCCCTACGAAGAGCGAGAGGAGCTCGCGTCTGCGTGCGCAAAGTACGGCATTTGCCAGATCTTCATGATTGCGCCAACGTCTCGGGAGAGGGTGGAGACGATTGCGAAAGGCTCAGAAGGTTTTCTGTACTGCGTGTCGTCGCTGGGCGTGACGGGGGTGCGCAGCAACATCAGCATGGATGTGGCTGGGCTGATCGAGCAGGCGAAGAGTGTGTCATCCACTCCGTGTGCCGTCGGATTTGGAATTTCCACACCGGAGCAGGCACGGCAGATGGCTGCCATTTCGGACGGAGTCATCGTCGGAAGCGCCATCGTCAAATTGATCGCGGAACATGGCAGGCAGAGCGTGGAGCCCGTCGCCGCCTTCGTAAAAGAGATGAAACGCGCCATATGATGGGTTGTAGGGCGGCCACGGGGGGCCGCCCCTACGAATGCGTTGTCGGTTGTAGGGGCAGGCCCCCGTGCCTGCCCGCCTGTCGTGGCGGATGGGGGAAGCGCCGGGAGACCGGCAGAGAGAAGTAGGTGAGAACGGAGATGCGAATCGACGAACAAGTCCTACGCCGGCAACAGTTCACGACCGGCAAGGCGAATCCTTGCGCAGGCG
>WQYX01000052.1 GCA_009781005.1 Polyangiaceae bacterium
ATCACCCTTGGCCGGAGAGACGCTTTGCGACCCGTTGACCCGAGGTGGGAGCCCGGTGCGGGAAATCCGCTCGCCGGGTTCTGTCCGGGGGGCGGCCCGAAAGGGCCGTCCCTACCGGGACCCGCAACTGGTGAAGCCATGGCGGATGGAACGGCAAATCGAAAGCGGTTAGACGCGGCGGCGCTTCGGGGGACGGCAGCCGTTATGCGGGACCGGCGTGACGTCGCGGATCAGCGTGACCTTGAAGCCCGCCGTTTGCAGAGCGCGGAGGGCACTTTCGCGGCCGGCGCCGGGACCCTTCACGAAGATGGCGATGGAGCGCATGCCATGCTCCATGGCTTTGCGTCCGGCTTCCTCGGCAGCGAGCTGCGCGGAATAGGGGGTGGACTTGCGCGATCCCTTGAAGCCGCGCGATCCGGCACTCGACCATGCAATGGCGTTGCCGTTGATATCCGTGATGGTGACCACGGTGTTGTTGAACGTGGACTGAATATGGGCAATGCCCGTTGCCACGTTCTTCTTGACCTTCTTCTTGCCGGCCTTTGCCTTGCCAGTCGTCGTGCCCGCCGCAGCGGTCTTCGCAGTTGCCATGACTTATCTCCTTTCAGGCCGGCCTACGCGGGGCGCCACCACCACCACCGCCACGTGAAAGAATGCCTTTGCGGGGTCCCTTGCGCGTGCGAGCATTGGTGTGCGTGCGCTGCCCGTGGACGGGGAGGCCCTTGCGATGGCGGAGACCCCGATAGCAACCAAGATCCATCAGGCGCTTGATGTTCATTTGCACTTCACGCCGCATATCGCCTTCCACGCGATATTCGGTCTCGAGCAACTCACGAATGCGCTTGATGTCCGCTTCAGTGAGCTCCTCAGTGAGCTTATTTTCCGGGATATTCGCCTTTTGGCAAATCTCTTTCGCAAGCGCACGACCAACACCGTAAAGGTATGGAAGGGAGAAGGCGATGTGCTTGTGACGGGGGAGGTCGACGCCTGCAATACGAGCCATGATGCATTCCTTCGGGCAGTGACGGGTTAGCCTTGGCGCTGCTTGTGGCGCTGGTTTGCACAAATGATGCGGACCACGCCCTTACGGCGGACCACCTTGCACTTGTCGCAGATTTTTTTGACGGACGGACGGACCTTCATGACATGCTCCGAAACGGGCTTCTCAAGGATACTACTTGTGGCGATACGTGATGCGGCCACGGCTGGGATCGTATGGGCTCACTTCCACGGTGACGCGATCTCCCGGGAGGATGCGGATATAAAACTGCCTCATCCTACCGCTGATGGTTGCAAGAACGACGAGCCCGTTGTCGCACTTGACGCGGAACATCGCGTTCGGCAGCGCTTCTTGAACAACGCCATCGAACTCGAGCTTGTCGCCTTTAGGCTCTTTCCGCTCACGACGCTCGCTCATTCACCCAGCCTTCTTTCCTCAACCCTCGCTGTGACAATTACTTCGCTGCCTTGACAACGGCGAGAACTCGCCGCGTAACTTCTTTTACGTCACCAACCCCGTCGACACGCTTCAGAAGCCCTGCGTTCCCGTAGAAAGGAAGCAAGTCCGCCGTCATCTTCTCGTAAACGTCGATGCGATGTCGAACGGTTTCCTCACGGTCGTCGGCGCGGTGCTCCAGATCTGCATCCGGGGGCGGTGGCTTATACTTCAAGTGATAAATCTGTCCAGTCCGTTTGTCGGTGCGACGGAGCACAGCCCTCTCCATCAGCAGATCCTGCGGGACCTCGAGTGCGACGACAACGTTGAGTTGCTGTCCGCGCGACGCGAGGAGCTCGTTCAACGCTTCCGCCTGGGGGACCGTGCGCGGGAAGCCATCAAGAAGGAATCCGGGTTTCGCGTCGTCGAGCTCCGTGCGGGCTCGGATAAGGCCGATCACGACATCATCCGGCACGAGACCACCTTTCGACATCTTCTCGACCAGATCCTGGGGAAGCGTTCCTTTCGCCTTGGCCTCGCGCAGCATATCGCCCGTGGAGATCTGCGGAATGCCCCATTCTTCGCAGATGAGCTTGGCCTGGGTGCCCTTGCCCGCTCCTGGCGGTCCAACGAACACGACTCTCATCCGACGTCCCTCCTTCCATGAATACGCGTTGCACGACCACCCCCGCCCGAAAGACCTTCATAGTTACGCGTGATAAGATGCGCCTCGATCTGGGCAACCGTGTCGAGCGCAACGCCGACGACGATCATGATCGACGTGCCACCCCAACGGAACGGAACTTTGAAATACTCGCTAATGATACTGGGCACGATACACACGGCCGCGACGTAAAACGCGCCCCCGAGCGTGATGCGAGTCATCACCTTGTCAATGTAGTCCGCCGTTTGCTTGCCCTGGCGGATGCTCGGAATGAATGCCTGCTGCTTTTTTAGATTGTCCGCAACATCCACCGGCTGGAACGTCACGGCCGTATAAAAGAAACAGAAAAAGATAATGAGCGTGACGTAAAAAACATTGAAAAGCCAGTCACCACGCTCCAGGCTCGACTGAAGCTGCGCCATGCCCGGCACATGCATGCCGGCAAGGGTGGCCGGAAACATGAGCAGCGAGCTCGCAAAGATCGGCGGGATGGTCCCCGCCGTGTTTACTTTGAGCGGCAAGTGCGCTGTCTGTCCGCCATAAACGCGGCGGCCGATCGTGCGCCGTGCGTAGTAAATTGGGATTCTGCGCTGACCGCGCTCGAAAAACACAATCGTTGCAACGGTGATGATGACGAGCACGCCAACGGCGAAAAGGTTCAGCGGCTGGATGGATCCCTTGTGAGTGTGGAAATAGTTGAGGACACCGCCGGGAATGTCCGTCACGATGCCCGCGAAAATGATGAGCGAGATGCCATTGCCAATGCCCCGCTCGGTGATCTGCTCACCCACCCACATGATGAATGCCGTGCCCGTGGTGAGCGTGATCAAGGTCAGGATCCGGAAGCCCCAGCCCGCGTGCGTCACCACGTCTCCCGTTGCGCCTCCTGCGAAGTCCGCATTGTTCAAAGCCTCCAAGCTCATGGCAATGGTGAAGCTCTGAAAGCACGAGAGCAGAATGGTGCCGTAGCGCGTGTACTGGTTGATCTTCCGCTGGCCTTGCTCCCCTTCCTTACGGAGCTCGTCAAGGGGCTTCCACACCATCGTGAGGAGCTGCAAAACGATGCTGGCACTCACGTACGGCATGATGCCGAGCGCGAAGATCGACAGGTTCGACAGCGCACCGCCGGAGAACATGTTGAAGAAGCTGAGCAAACCGCCCTGGGACTTGTTCACCACGGCGCGCATCACGTTCCGGTCAACGCCGGGGATCGTGACGAACGCACCAATGCGATAAACAGCAAGCATCGCCAGCGTGAAAACGACGCGGCGCCGGAGTTCCGGCACCTTGCCGATATTCGAAAAGCCGGCGAGGATGCTCATCGGTGTTGGACTCTCACTCCGCCTGAGTGGCGATTTGAGCCGCGACAAGAACGGTCTTGCCGCCCACCTTCGTGATCTTCTCGTGGGCGCCCTTGGAGAAGGAGTGCGCCGTCACCGTGATGGCTTTCGTGAGCTCGCCACGACCGAGGATCTTGATGCGGTCGAATTTGCCTTTGATGATGCCACGAGCGCGCAACTCCGCTTCGTCGACCAGAGCACCCGCCTCGAACACGTCGAGATCACTCACGTTCACTTCAGCAACGACGGCTTTGAAGATATTCGTGAAACCACGCTTCGGCAAACGGCGCGCGAGTGGAGTCTGACCGCCTTCGAACCAAGGCTTGAACGTGGCGCGGCGAGCAAACTGACCTTTCTGGCCACGGCCAGCGGTCTTGCCAAGGCCCGAACCCACGCCGCGCCCCTTGCGGATTTTGTGGCGCGTTGCCCCTTCGGGCTTCGCGAGCCTGCTAAGTGTGTCAGCCATTGTCGACCTCTTCAACCGTCACGAGGTGCAAAACGCGTTTGATGGCGCCGCGAAACGACGGAGTGTTGTTGACGACCACGGTCTTGCCAATGCGACCCAGCCCGAGCCCTTTGAGGTTCACGCGAAGACGCTCGTCAATGCCGATCGTGCTGCGAATCTGTTTGACGCGAAGCTTTGCTTTCATGATGCAGAGGCCTCCGCGACTTTCCTCGCCCTCTTCTTGTTGCCACCCTCGATGACCAAATCCGCGGTTTGCTTGCGGCGCTTGGTCGCCACCTGATCGAGACTCTTTAGCTCGCGAAGCGCCTCGATCGTTGCGCGCACCACGTTGTGGGGATTCGCGCTGCCAATGCACTTGGTGAGAATGTCGTGGATGCCTGCGCTCTCGACGACCGCGCGAACCGCACCGCCGGCGATGACGCCCGTACCAGCCGAGGCCGGGCGGAGAAACACGCGACCAGCACCAAAGTGCCCGTGTGCTTCATGCGGGATGGTCGTGCCATCGAGCGGCACTTTGAAAATGTTTTTGCGCGCCTGGTCGTTGCCCTTGCGAATGGCCTCGGGCACCTCGTTCGCTTTGCCAAGCCCGACACCCACATGACCGCTTTCATCGCCAACAACGACGAGCGCCGCAAACGAGAAGCGACGGCCACCTTTGACGACCTTCGCAACGCGGTTGATGTGGATGATGCGCTCCTTGAGCTTGTCTTCGTCGATCTGCTCGATAGCCATCTTAAGTCTCGATTCTTTCGACTTTGGAATATCGAAGGGCCGAAATGAATCGGTTCTCCCTCTTTTTAGACTTTAGAATTCGAGGCCCCCTTCGCGGGCGCCATCGGCGAGCGCCTTGACGCGCCCGTGGTACATGTAGCCATTGCGATCGAAAACGACTTTCGTAACGCCTTTGGCTTTGAGAATCTCGGCAATCGCGTTGCCGACTTTCTTGGCCGATTCCGTCTTGTTCGCCTCCGCGGCGAAGCCTTTGACGTCCTTGGCGAGCGTGGAGGTATGAGCTAGCGTCTTGCCTGCCACGTCGTCGATGACTTGCGCATAGATATGCGTAAGGCTGCGAAAGACGGTGAGACGAGGACGCTCGGGGGTCCCACTGACCTTGTTGCGAATACGGAGCTTGCGCCGCTCGCGACCTTTGATCTGCGCCGACATGGTGAGGCTCCTTACTTTCCGCCCTTGGCGGCCTTACCGGCCTTCTCTTTGACTTTTTCGCCTTGGTAGCGAACACCCTTTCCACCGTAAGGCTCCGGCGGACGGAATCCGCGAATCTTCGCCGCGGTCTGACCCATCGTCTCCTTATCAGCGCCGGTGAGCACGATGATCGTACCCTTCGAGTCGCCCGGGATCTCGACTTTGACGCCGGCGGGAAGCGGGAAGTTTATGGGATGTGAAAAGCCCAGAGCAAGGCTCAACGTCGTGCCTTTGACTTCTGCGCGGTAACCGGTGCCCACGAGCTGCAGCGTCTTCGTGTAGCCCGTCGTTGCCCCCATGATCATGCCGTTGATAATCGAACGAGCAAGGCCCTGGAAGCGCGCACCATCACGACCGCCAATGGTCGGCACGATGGTGACGGAGGCGCCTTCGACTCGAACGTCGACGTTCGGCGTGAGCGCATGCGAGAGCTGGCCCTTGGGACCCTTGACGTCGATCCTGCCGTTCGCAATGGCCAACGTGACTCCCTTCGGGAGTTCGATCGGACGTTTGCCCACGCGCGACTGACGAAGATCTGCCGGAGCACCTGTTAGAGTATTGGGGGAGGTTTGAGCGGTCATTGGATCACCAAACTTCGCAGAGGAGCTCGCCGCCGACGCGCTGTTCGCGCGCCTGGCGATCAGTCATGACACCGCGGCTGGTAGAGAGGATCGAAATCCCCATACCGCTGCGAACACGCGGAATGCGGTCGTGGCGAACGTAAACACGACGGCCGGGAGCCGAGATTCGACGAACACCATCAATTGCGCTCGTCTTGTCGCGGCCGTAGCGCATCACCAGCGTAAGCGTCTTCGGTCCTTCGCCTTCGCTGACGCGAACGTCGTCGAGAAATCCTTCTGCCTTGAGCACCGTGGCGATGTGCTCTTTGACCAAGGAGTGAGGCATGTCCGTACGGTCATGGCGTGCGAGTGCCGCGTTTCGAATGCGTGCAAGCATGTCGGAAATGGGGTCGGTCATCATGGGATCACCAGCTTGCCTTGATCACGCCGGGGATTTCACCGCGGAGTGCATAGAGACGAAGGCACACGCGGCAAAGCTCGAACTTTCGATAATACGCGCGCCCGCGTCCACAAACCTTGCAACGGTGACGGTGACGCACACTGAATTTCGGAACGCGATTGAGCTTCGCAAACTGACAGGCTCGGGCCATTTTTCTTCTCTATTCCTTATAGGTCCTTCTTCAGGCCTGCCGGAATGGCATCCCCAGGTGCTGTAGGAGCGCACGCCCCTCTTCATCCGTATGGGCCGTCGTCACGAAGGAGATGTTCATCCCCTTGATGACGTCGATGCGATCGTAGTCAATCTCAGGGAAGATGATTTGCTCCTTGAGACCGAGCGTATAATTGCCTTTCCCATCGAACGCCTTTCGCGACGTACCGCGGAAATCGCGCGTACGCGGCAACGCAAGCGAGACCAAGCGGTCCAAAAATTCCCACATGCGACCCTTGCGAAGGGTCACCATGGCGCCGATGGGAAGGCCCGCGCGAAGCTTGAAGCTCGCAATTGCCTTGCGCGACCGCGTGACAACGGGCTTCTGACCAGTCAGCGCACGGAGTTCGTCGACAGCCGAGTCGACGATCTTTGGATTGGTCACCGCAGCGCCAAGACCCATATTAATGACGATCTTTTCGAGGCGCGGCACCTGCATCGGATTCTTGTACCCAAACTGCTTGATGAGCGCCGGTACGACGTCCTTTGCGTACTTCGTTGCGAAGCGGGGAGAGACGGCTTCCGTCTTCGAGGCGCCGGAGGGCTTGAACGCTGCGGAGGAACCGCCGCCTTCGCCTTTGCCCCTTTTCTGCTTCTTTTCCTTTTTCTCGTCAGCCATGACTCAGCTCCAGCGCCTACGACGCCGCGTTGCGGGGCGACGGGATTTCCTCGCCACTCTTGACGGCGATACGGACCTTGGTCCGCTTGCCTTCTTGGTTGGCTTCGATCTTCACGCGCACGCGCGTTCCCTTACCCGTCTTCGGATCGACGGGCATCACCTTGCACGCAGCGATGGGTTGCTCACGTTCGAGAATGCCTCCCTGCTGCATGCGAGGGTTAGGCTTCGTGTGGCGTTTGACCAGGTTCACACCTTGGACGAGCACTTTGTCTTCCTCGCGGAAAACACGCATAATCCTGCCGGTCTTGCCCTTGTCCTTGCCCGAGATGACGATCACGTTGTCGTCCTTCTGAAGACGCGCGACGCTCATCACAGCACCTCCGGCGCGAGCGAAATGATCTTCATGAATTTCTTTGCGCGCAGTTCGCGAGCCACAGGTCCGAAAATGCGCGTACCCACGGGTTCGAGTTGCGCATTGATGAGCACGGCGCTGTTCTCGTCGAAACGGATGTAGCTCCCGTCCGATCGCGGAGTGTCGTCCTTCACGCGAACGACGACGGCTTTCGCCGTATCCCCCTTCTTGACCTTCGTTCCCGGCAACGCCTCCTTGATGGAGACGACAATGACATCACCGAGTCTCGCATAGCGACGGCGTGATCCACCGAGCACCTTGATGCACTGTACACGCTTCGCGCCGGAATTATCGGCGACCTCCAGGATGGTGCGCATCTGGATCATGGCAGCCTCATTCCTCCACGAACTTCTTGACGAGGCGCACCACGACGAAGCGCTTGTCGCGCGAGATCGGGCGGTGCTCCTGAATCTCGACTTGATCACCAACCTTGTATTGGTTGGTTTCGTCGTGCGCCTTGTAACGCGTGCGACGTCGAATGTACTTGCCATAAAGCGGATCGCGGTGCGCGCTGACGCACTCGACAACGACCGTCTTATTCATTTTGTCTTTGATGACCTTTCCGATCATCTTTCGACGGAAACCGTGCGCTTCATGCTTGCCAACCTGCGTGGCATTCGGGGCTGCTTGAGACATGGCTACTTCGCCTCGCCTTCGGCCTTCGCGGCCGCATTGAGCTCTTGTTGACGAAGCAGGGTCTTGACGCGAGCCAGGTCCTGCTTGGCCTTCCGGATCGAGCTCGTGTCGTCGAGCCGGTTGGTGAAGTTCTTGAAGCGCGCCGTGAAGATGTCTTTCGCAAGGCTCTTTTCGAGCTCGCGAAGATCCTCCACGCTGCGCTCACGCAGATCTCTGGCCTTCATGACGCCTTCGTCTCCGTCTTCGCCGCACCGGGCAAACTCGCCACGACCCCGGCCACGCCGCGAACGAGGAATTTGTAACCGATGGGGAGCTTGTGGCCCGCAAGGCGAAAGGCCTCGCGCGCGGTCTTTTCGTCGATACCGGAGATCTCGTACATCACGCGGCCCGGCAGGACGTCGGCCGCCCATTCCTCCACACCCCCCTTGCCTCCACCCATTCGAACTTCGAGCGGCTTTTTGGTAACGGGGCGATGCGGAAAGATGCGGATCCAGAGCTTGCCGGCGCGCTTGACGTGGCGGGTGATGGCCATACGAGCCGCTTCGATCTGGCGCGCAGTCACGCGACCTGGTTCGATCGCGAGCATGGCAAAATCACCGAAGGACACGTCGGAACCGCGCAACGCGATTCCCCGGTTGTTGCCCTTCTGCATCTTGCGGTACTTGGTTCGCTTGGGGGAAAGCATAATTCCTCGAAAAACTAGAATCTTCGCAGCAGTCCAGCCTGCTGCGCAATTCGCACGCGACGGCTGGCAAACATGCTCTTAGTTACCGGTATGAGGGCGGCGCGTGCGGCGCGGCAGAACCTCACCCTTGAAGACCCAGCATTTGACTCCAATGATTCCGTATTTCGTACGGGCTTCGGCCTGGCCGAACTCGATATCGGCGCGGAGCGTGTGAAGCGGAACGCGCCCTTCACGATAGGTCTCCACGCGGCTCATTTCGCTGCCGCCGAGGCGGCCCGAACAACGAATACGAATGCCTTTGGCGCCAAACTTCATCGCCGTGGACAAGGCCTTCTTCATGGCGCGGCGAAAAGCAGCGCGGCGCTCGAGCTGCATGGCGACATTTTCCGCCACGAGCTGCGCTGCGGTCTCCGCCTTACGAATTTCCTGGACGTCGATGAAGACTTCGTTGTCCGTAAACGATTGCACGCCGGGGAAAAGAGTCTCACCTTTGGCAGCCGTTTTGAGATTGCCAATCTTGAGGGTCTCGATTCCTTTGCCGCCTTTGCCAATGACCATGCCGGGGCGCGCCGTATAGACAATCACCTTCGCCTTGTTCGCGGCGCGCTCAACCTCGATGGACGCGATGTTCGCGTTCATGAGGTAGTCCTTGACGGCGCGCTTGATGCGGACGTCTTCGTGGAGCCACTTCGCGTAGCTCTTATCCTCGAACCACTTCGAGTTCCACGTCTTGATGACGCCGAGGCGGAAGCCTACCGGATGAACTTTCTGACCCATTTCTGGTTTCCTTACCTGGTTCCCTTACTTGCGTGTGCCGAGGTGGATCGTGATGTGGCTCATGCCCTTTTGAATGCGCGTCGCGCGCCCCATGGCACGGGGACGCCAGCGACGCAGATGCTTGTTCGGTGCTTTGTCGACGAACGCGGTCTCGACGAACAGCATGTCGAGATCCATGTCCGGGCTGTTCGTGCGTGCGTTCGCCACAGCGCTCTCAATGAGCTTCTTCAAGACCGGGGCACCGGCCTTCTGCGTGAACTCGAGAAGTTGCAGAGCCTCGCCCGCTTGACGACCGCGAACGAGGTTGACAACGACACGAGCTTTGCGGGGGCTTAGCCGCGCAAAGCGGGCAATCGCCTTCGACACCATGGGAACGACCTTCCGCCGACGAGTGAGTGACTACACCGGCTGTTTCGGGACGCCGTCGTACCGCCGGGGGCTACGTAAACTCCATCGAAGTTGCGAAGCCACGCCAGAGGCCGTTACGGCCGTCCAGAGACTGGAAACACGAGACGTGCCGGCTGCCCGGCACCCCTGCACCACCATCACGAGGAGGGGGCCCAAGGGAAGCGCGCATATTACGCAGAACCTCCGTCTTGGCAAGCGGATTTCCAAAAAATCTCGCACGCGCGTGTCGGTCAGTTGGGGAGCGATGCGATGAAGTCCGCAATCTGCGGAAGCGCGAGGACCTTTTGCACGACGCCGGCCCGCACCGCAGCTCCCGGCATGCCGTAGACCACCGCGGTCTCTTGCGACTCGGCGACGACGAGACCTCCCGCGTCGCGGATCGCACGTGCGCCGAGCACGCCGTCGTCGCCCATGCCCGTGAGAATGACGCCGATGGCGCGCGATCCCGCTACACGCGCGACGCTCCTGAGCAGACGGTCGGCACTCGGTACGTAGCGGTCTTTCGGCTTTGGCAGGCTCACCGAAATACGGAAGTCGAGCCTACTCTGCACGACCTCCATGCACTTGTGGCCGGGACACACGAAGCCCGTGAGCCTGCCGACGCGATCGCCGTCTTTGGCCTCCTTCGTGCGCACGGCGCTTCGGCGATCGAGACGATCCGCAAAGGCGCGCGTGAACTTGTCCGGCATGTGCTGCGCGACGACGATGGCAGCCGCGGTGGTGCCTGGGACCTTGTCGAAGATCTCGAGCAGCGCCGACGGACCGCCCGTGGAGCTCGCAATGGCAACGAGATGCTTCGGCGGAGCAAAGGACGTCTGCGCGCGCGCCGCCACCGAATCGATCGCGGTCGAAGGGCGCTCGACCCCGAATGATCCGCTCGCGCGACGGCGGTAAAAAGGCGCCTTCGGCGCCGTCGCGCCGCGAAGCTGCCGCACGAGGAGCACCTTCTGGACGATCTGCTCGTGCACCTCCATTGCACCAGCCACCCGTGGCCTCGTTGGTCTCGCCACGAAATCGAGCGCGCCGAGCTCGAGTGCCTTGAAGACGTTCTCCTTGTGCGCGTACGACGAGACGACGATCACCGGCGTAGGCGTCGACGACATGAGGATGCGCAGGAACGTAAAGCCGTCCATCCGCGGCATCTCGAGATCGAGCGTGATGACGTCGGGCTTGAGGAGCGCCACGAGTCGCAGGGCTTCGTCACCATCCGCCGCCATGGCAACGACTTCGACCTCGGAGTGTGCCGCAAACGTTTCGGCGATGCTGCGGCGGTTGGAGGCCGAGTCGTCCACCACCAGGAGCCGCGTTGGATCTTGCGTCATCGCGAGCTCAACCCCGTCACCGGTTTGCGATAAACCAGGTCTTCCTTCAGGTGCAAAAGTTCGAACGCCGTCGAGACGTTGAGCAGCGACTCTGCGTGTCCGAGCAAGAGCACGCCGCCCGGATTCAGTCGTTCGTGGAACATCTCGATGACGCGCCGGCGGGCTGATTCGCCGAAGTAGATGAGAACGTTGCGACAGAAGATGACGTCGTAGCGACCGACCAGGTGCGTTCGCTCTTCGTCGAGCATGTTCATCTGGCCGAAGTGACAGAGAGTGCGCGCTGCCGGGCTGACGCTGAACGTCTCCGCCGCGCGCTCTCCTTCACCTCTCTGCACCGGAACGAACCATTTGCGTCTCTCGTCCTCCGGGGTCGCGCGGAACGAGGTCTGGCCATAGATTCCGCGCCGCGCGGCGGCGATGCACCGTTTCGAAACGTCCGAACCACGGATGTGCACGTCCCATCCGTCGAACAGACCCGATTCGAGAACCAACATCGCAACGGTGTATGCCTCTTCGCCGGTCGAGCACCCTGCGCTCCACACGAGAAGCCGCCGCCGGTTCTTCAGACGATCCGCCAGCATGGGCAAAAGTTCGTCTTTGAAGGCACGGAGTTGAAAGTCCTCGCGAAAGAAATACGTCTCGTGCGTCGTCAATAGCTCCGTGGCTTCGTCCCATTCGGCCGCCGCGAGCGGGTCGTATCTGAGAAGCTGGTAGTAGTCGGAAAACGACGCGAGACCGAGCGCCGTGAGCCTGCCCCGCAACCGCCGCTCGAGCGAAACGCGCGACTCGGAGGCGAAAGAGATGCCGAGTCGCTCGCTCACCAGATCGCGCAAGAGCCGGTAGTCGTCGGCGCGCAGTTCGGGGTCGCCCCGGCGCGCCTCTCTTCGCCCTTCGCTCGTCCCGAGACCGAAACGCGACCGCATCACGCTCCGGCTCCGAGATCGGCGCGCGCAGACAGCGCCTCCATGATCGCGCGCCTTACCTCGGCGCTCGGCTCGCGATCGAGTCTCGCATGCAGAAGGCTCTCGGCTTCGGCGCTGTTCTCCTGCCCGACGATCTCCGCGGCATAGCGTCGAACGACGTCCGCGGGATGCTCGAGCGCGCGACCGAGCGCGAAGAGTGTGCGCTCGTCCTTCACGCTCGCGAGCCGCGCGAGGGCGACCTTCACTACTTCGTGATCGGGATGCGCCGTGGCATCCATGAGTGCATCGGCACGAGCACGTGCCGTCTCCACCTCGCCGAGCGCGCGAAGACCCGACACGACCTCCCCCACCACCTCGACGGCCGCCATGGCCACGGAAGCTTCATGCGAGCACACGAGCGGCTTCGCGGCCGCGAACGCACGTTCGGGATCGGCATGGCCGAGCGCGCGAAGCGTCGTCCCGAGGCGGAGGGGATCACGCGTCGACGCAGCGAGGGACGCAAGCTGCTCGGCGCGACCGAGACGGCCGAGCGCGCGAATCGCCGCCTCTGCAACCAGCGGGGCCTCGTCCGCAAGCGATAGCGACACCGCTGCTGCCGCTTCTTCGCCGCCCATCGCAGCGAGCGCATCGACGGCACCTCGGCGCACGCGCGCATCACGATGCGTGAGCGCGCTCTCGAGAAACGCGGCATCCGCCGCGCGCGTCTGCCCTATCTGAGCGAGCGTCTCGAGCGCAATCGTCGCGACGAGCGCGGCATCCCCTCGAGGATCGACACCCGCGAGCAGGCGCCGGGCATCGGCCGGATGCCGGCGCGTGATCTCGCGAAGCGCACTCGATGCCGCGCCCGAAACGATCGTGCGTCCGACGTCGTTCACGCGCCGTGCGACGGGCGCGAGGTCGACGGCACCTCCGACCATCGACAGGCTTTTCAGCGCCGCAACGACGACCCCTTCGGACGCGTCCGAAAGCGCGCAGCGCAACGCTGCGAGAGACTCGGACGCGAGTGACGCGTTTTCGCGGAGCGACTCCGCTGGCGCAAGCTCGGGAAGCATCGAGATCGTCGCGCCGCGAAGCGAAGGCTCGGCTGTGCGACCGGCGACGAGGAGAGGCATGACGGCATCGCGTCCGAACCGCCGCAGCGCAGCCTCCGCGAAATCGGTGACGTCGTCGGCCGCGAGAGCGTCGGCAAGGAGCGAAATGTCGCTCGGATCCTTGACGAGTCCGAGGGCGAGAAGAGCCGCACCGCGGGCACCGGCGTCGACGTCGTCCCGCGCGACGTCGCGCAAACGTGCGTGCGCGTCCGCCGACGCGCAGAGCGTCTTGGCCGCGACGTCGAGCAACTCGTCGTCGCCCCACGCCTGTTCGATCGATCGCCCGAGGGCGACAATCGCTTCGCGCGAAATCGTCGCGTTCGGATCGGAGACGGCCTCGGCGAGCGCGTGCACTGCGCGCGGCACGCGGCTTGCGCCGGCGGCGCCGATCGCCGGGCGCTTGAGGAGCGGCTCGTCGAAGAGCGGCTCGAGTGCAGCCCACGGGATCTCGAACGCGAGGGCGCGCAGGGATCCGAGCGCCGCGAGACGCAACGGGATGTCGTTCTCATCCAGCACCCCGACGAGGGCCGCGCCCGCCCTCTCTCTCGCCTCGTCACCCGCGAGATGGGCGCGCCCGAGCCCCTCCGCGGCGGCGACCATGACGTTCGGATCTTCGTCGTCGAGCGCCGTGGCAAGGGCCCGCATCCCACCGAGCGTCGGTGCACCCGCCAAGATCTCGACGGCGAGTTTGCGCCCGTCGGCGTCGAGCCTGCCGAGCGCTTCGACCGCGGCAGGCACGGAGTCCGGACCAATGCGGACGAGCGCTTCGACCGCGGCGTTGCGCAGACCGACGTCGTCACGCTGCGTGAGCGCGCTCGCAACGGTGAACACCACCTGCGTGCGAGGCTCGACGCGACAAGCCACGCTCGCGGCCTCTTTGCGTACGCGCCAGTCCTCGTCACCGAGCGCGACGAGCAGAAGCTCGCACGACTCGGGCACGGGCAGCCGCGGGATGTCCTGCGTTGCCAGCCTTCGAACCTCGGTCTCGGGATCTGCGAGGCGCGCACGAACGCTCTTCGAAAGCGCGCTCATGACACCGCCACGGCGGCTTCGGTGATCGCGCGGAGCGCACGTACGTCGAGCACGAAGACGAGTTTGTCACCGTGCTCCGTCACGCCCTCGATGCCGCGAACGGCGTCGCTCGCGCCGAGCGCGGGTGAAGGTCGGACGCCCGCGTTTCCGGTCCCGAACACGTCGGTCACCGAGTCCACCGCGAGGGCTGCCAAACTCTTCGCCGCACGCCCGGCCGGCGTCACTTCAGTGCCCGACACGACGGGCGTCGCCGCGACGTCGACGATGATCCATTTGCTCTTGCGCGTCTCTTGGGTGGGCGGCAACCCAAAGCGATCACGAAGGTCGACGACCGGCACCACGTCCCCACGAAACGACGCGACGCCGCGCACGGACTTCGGCGCGAGCGGGAGCTCCGCGACTTCGAGTGGGTTGACGATCTCGCGGACGACCTCGATGCGCACGGCGCACGTCATCTCGCCAACGAGAAAGCCAACCAGGTTCTTCGAGGGGTCGTGACGGTGCCTTGGCATGAATCAATCCATCAAGTCCGATTGAAGGAGCGGCGAGAGATCGAGAAGCATGAGCACCGCACCGCCCGGAGGGCGCCCGATGCCGACGACGTAGGGCGGCTGCTCGGACCCGAGAACCGTGGGCGGCTCGATCTCGGCGTCGGTGAGACGAAAGACCTGGAACACCTCATCGACGAGCAGACCGATCGGTTCTCCTCCCACGTCCACGAGCAAGATGCGGCTCTTCTGGTCCATGGTGAACGTGGACGCGAGATTGAAGCGGCGCTTTAGATCGATGACCGTGACGAGCCGCCCGCGAACGCTCATCACGCCGACGATCTTGGGATCCGAGCGCGGCACCTCCGTGATGGGCAGGGGCTTCAGGATTTCGGCGATGCCCCCGATCGCGATCGCGTACGCCTCGGGCCCCAACATGAAAGCGAGATACTCGACGCGTTTGCCGAGCTCGTCGGCACGCTGCAAAGCCGACCGCCCCTCGGTTTTCTGTTCGACGAGAGCCTTCACGCGCGACCTCCCTCGACGGCGTTCGCAGGGTTGAGAATGCCCACGACGCGCGCGTCCGTGGTGCTCGCGAGAACCTCGGAGATGAGCGACGCGGCGTCGATGACGAGCCCCACGCGCTGATCGCCGAGCTCGGTTGCGCCCGCAAAGCCGCGCACCTTCTTGAGCGTCTTGCCGAGCGCCTTGATGACGATGTCTTGCTGGCCGATGAGCCGGTCGACGACGAACCCGACGCGGCGATCGGCGACAGCGGCGATCACGACGTAACTTCGTTCCTTCTGCCGAGGGCGCACCTCGGGCGGCTTCGGTGTTGCGGCGGCTTCGTTGATCCACACGCCAGGACGGACGCCTTCGAGTTCGAAGAGCTTGCCGAGCCGCGCGAGGGGCAAGGTTGCTCCGCGCTGGGTCATCACCTCGCGGCCTTCGAAGGTCCGCACCTGGGTCTCGTCGAAGGCGATGGCCTCCTCGATGCTGGCGAGCGGGATGCAGAAGGTGCGACCGCACACTTCGATGACGAGCACGCTGATGATCGCGAGCGTGATCGGCAGCGTGATCGTCATCTTCGTTCCGATACCGACCTCGCTCGAGACGTCGACGACCCCACCGAGCCTGCCGATGTTCGTGCGCACGACGTCCATGCCGACGCCGCGCCCCGACAGCGCGGTCGCTTCTTCCCGTGTCGTGAAACCGGGTTCGAAGATGAGGTTCAGGATTTCTTTCGCGGTGATCTCGCGCGCTTCGGCCTCCGGGACGAGGCCGTGCCGGACGGCGGAGGCGACGATCACCGCGGGGTCGATGCCCCTTCCATCGTCCTCGACCTCGATGATGACTTGATTCCCTTTCTGGAATGCATTGAGCGCGATGGTGCCGACGGGCGGCTTGCCGACGTGCATGCGCTCGTCGCGGCCTTCGATGCCATGATCGATCGCGTTGCGGATCATGTGCATCAGCGGATCACTCAGCTCTTCGACGATGAGTTTGTCGATTTCGGTCTCCGCGCCGGTGACGACGAGATTCACCTGTTTGTCGTGCTCGCGCGAGATCTGGCGGACGATGCGCGCGAGCTTGTCGAAGACCTGCCCGAGCGGGACCATGCGCACCTCGAGGATCCCGTTCTGCATCTGCCCGAGGTGACGATCGAACGATCGGTGGAGGCGATGCAGATCCGTCGCGAGCTGTGATTGCCCGAACTCGCGGCGCACGCGCTCGGCGATGCGCGCCACGTTCGAGCGAACGATGGCGAGCTCGCCGACGATGTTCATCAGATGATCGAGCTTACGAATGTCGACGCGAACGGTCTGCGAGACGGATCGGAGCGTGAGTTCGCGCCCGCCTTTGTCCGGACCGGGAGGTGCCGCCGTACCTTTTCCCGCGGACGTCGGACCGGCTGGCGCCGAAGGGATCGCGGGGGGCGCCGAGACGCCCGTCGAGACGGTTTGCGCGTCGTCCGAGAGATCCTCCATCGACGGCGCTGGCTGCTCGACCGAGCTCCCTTGCGCGACCGGCCCGAGCGTCCCCGCGTGTTGGGGCGACGGCGTACGCTGGCTCTCGACGGAGACCGCTACGTCACGACGACGAACTTCCTCGATGAGGATGTTTGGGCCCGCGAGGGCGCCGCGGATCGTCTCGAGCGGCGCGCGACTGGCGACGAGGATCTCGAGTTCGACGCTCTCCGTGTCGCCGCCTTCGCCGGTGGGCAAGAACGTGATGATCTCACCGTGCGGGCGCGTCTTCGCCTTGAGATCGTCGAGCGCCGAATCGATGGTCAAGAGCGGAAACTGCACGCGCATCCGGTAGAGAGAGATCCCCGACTGAAGGTTGGTGCGAAGCCGGTGCTCTTCGTATTCGGTGAGGACACCGAGGAGGCCTGGATCGAGCTCGTACTGCGCGACGACGTTGCCGCCGCCGCCCCGCTGCTGCGAAACCTGCCCGAGCGCCGAGAGCAAGGCTTTCACCTCGGACGCAGGCTCCGGCGCGTCACCCTTCGCAGCCGCGAGGATGCGCCCGTAAAGTTCCACGGACTTGAAGAGCAAGTCGAGCACCGGAGCAGTGAGTTCGATCCGACCGAGGCGCAGATCGTCGAGCAGGTTCTCGAGTTCGTGCGACAGACCGGACATCATCGCGGCGCCGAAGAGCCCGGAGAGTCCCTTGAGCGTGTGCACTGCACGAAAGACGTCGTTGACGAGTTCGGCGTCGCTGCCTCCGCGCCCGCACACGTCGTCCAAGGCGAGCAGATCCCGGCTGAGACTGTCGACGATCTCTTGCGCCTCGGAGAAGAACTCCTCGCGCGCCTTGTCCCCGGCGCTCTCGCCGCGCCCGCCGCCGCCCTGATTTTCAGCCACGGACACACTCCGCGGTGAGCAGGCGAGCGCTCGTCGATCGAAGCAGCACCGGATCGAAGGGCTTCGGAACGAACGCGTCGGCACCGAGCCTTCGTCCGCGCTCGATGTCGCGTTCGGTTGCCTGCGTGGAGATGATGATGAGCGGCGTTGCGCGGTAGGCGTCCGACTTGCGAATGAAGTGAATGAGCTCCAGTCCGTTCACGTCCGGCATGTTGATGTCGGTGATCACGAGGTCGCAGTGCGCGCGCGGCAAGAGGCGCATCGCATCGAAACCGCTCTCTGCTTCGACGATCTCGACCGGCCCCACGGCTGCAACGAACGCGGCGTCCTCGAGGATGGCTCGAACGAGCGAACGTGTCGACGCGGAGTCTTCGACCACGAGAATGCGACGCACGCAGTCAGTTTACATCAGCTCAAATGGCAGCGCGTTGGGGGGTACGGATCGTGCCAGCGCAACAAAAGGATGTGCTCTATGCTCGTAGCCTTTGACGATTTCCAAAGGACCTGCGAGAAAGTCACGGTTGCTTTTGCGGCACGACGGTCGCTACACTGAAAGTCGCGCCCCAATGCCGGTCTATGCGCGCTCCGCCCCATGTGGAAGCTGGTCATCGAGGACGACGAAGGGAAACGCACGGTTGTTCCGCTAACGCGCGAGGACTATTCCATCGGGCGTCAAGAGGGGAACACGATCCGGCTTACGGAGAGGAACGTCTCGCGTGAGCACGGCTTCATCCGGCGCAATCGAGCCGACAACAACGGCTCTGCCAAGGCGGGTTCGTTCGCCGTCGAAGATCGCTCGAGCTACAACGGCATCTTCGTCAATGGCCTGCGCGTCGCGCACTCGCAGGACCTGCAACACGGCGACCTGATCCAGATCGGCGACTACCGCATCGTCCTTCAAGACGAAGCGGCCGTCCCGGATACGGCCGCCACGCCGGAGCCGAGCTTCGACGCCAAGACGACCCTCCCAGTGGCGGTGCCCGCCCGCGGACACTCGCTCGCGGAGCGTCCGCGGCGCTTCGTCATGCTCGTTGGGCCCACCCCCGGCGTCGAGTACCCCCTCGATCGCGATCGCATCACCATCGGTCGCGAACAGGGCTCGACCATTTACATCAACCACAATTCGGTCTCGCGCCTGCACTGCGAGGTCCATGCGCTGAGCGACGGTCGCTTCGAGATCGTGGACAACGACTCGGCGAATGGGGTGGGAGTCAACGGCGTCAGTCTGCGTCGCGGGATCATCGAAGCGGGCGACGTCATCGAGCTCGGCGACGTTCGCTTCAAGTTCGTCGGCGCCGGTCAAGTCTTCGTCCCGGGACCTCACGAGAGTCAGCAGCTCGATTCGATCAGCGAGCGTGGCGAGCGCAAGACCGAGATCGTGGAACCCAAACGCCGCTCCAGGGTGTCCCCCACCATCGGCGTCATCGCGGTCGTCGCGGTCGTTCTCGTCGCACTGGTCGCGTGGAAACGACGAAACCACGGCCCAGACGAGACGGAGAAAGTGACGACAACCGAGCCGGCGCCACCATCCGATCCCGAGCACGCGTTGCTGCTCGAGGCGAAAAAGGCCTGCTCCGTCGACGACTGCGAGATCCCGCACTCGCAGATCACCACGCAGCTCGCACCAACATCGCCCTTGCGCGACTCGATGGACTTCAAGCTAATCGAAGCGACGTGGGCTGATTCAATCTTGAAGGCGGCGCAGGCGGAACCCAACCCGGTGGAGCGCCGCGCATTGCTCGTTCGCGTGGCGAACGCGCCAACGGTGGACGAGGCGCGCCGCAAGCTCGCGAACGAAAAGATCGCGGAGATCGACAAGCCGACGAGAACACCAAATCCGTCTCCCGGTCCAGGAGCGGCTCGCACTTTGACTTCGCCCAGCGCTCTGCCAGCGGCTTCGGCGAGGCCCGTCGTCACGCCGCCAGCGCAAAAAGCTACGGCACTCGAAAAGGCGCGCGCCGCGGCTCTCGGTGAGCGGTACGGCGAGGTTCGTTCGCTGCTCGAGAAGCACGTGCGCGCGGGCCATGGCACCCCGGAAGAAGCCCGTCTCCTCCGCGGCGCATGTCAGGCGCAGCGTGATACCGCCTGCGTCGCGGATATCGAGAAGAAGTATTAAGTAGACCCATCCGCCATGGCTTCGCCTTCGGCTTGCCATGGCCGCCTTCCCTTGGCCTCGTGCTCGTCAGGCGGACCGAAGCGGTCCGCCTTCCTGCGCGCGGGCAGGGAAGGCTCGCGACCGCTGCACCGTCGCAAGACCGGCAGCAGCATGGCTTCTGTACTCTCAATTAGAGTACACGAATAATCCGGTAACCTAAACGTTACCGAGCGTGTCTGAGGTAGTAAACGGCGGCGCCGACAACGACGACGAGGAGCAGAAGAATCCACAGCAGGAACGAACTGCCTCTCCGTTGCACAGGTGCGGGGGGCACTTTCTTCATATCGACTGCTGTCCTGATCTTCGACTCCGCAGCCGCCTGTTCCGCAGCCGCCTGCTCGGCAGCCGCTTGCTCGGCGGCGGCACGTTCCGCAGCAGCCTGCTCGGCAGCAGCCCGTTCAGCAGCAGCTCGCTCGGCCGCAAGCTTCTCTGCAGCCGCTTTTGCTTCTGCAGCCGCCTGCTCAGCAGCCGCTTGCTCGGCGGCGGCACGTTCCGCAGCAGCCTTCGCGTGTGCAGCAGCTCGCTCGGCCGCGAGCCTCTCTGCAGCGAGTTTCTCGGCAGCCGCACGCTCCGCGGCTGCCGATGCTTGCTCCGCAGCCTTGTTCGCAGCTTCCGTTGACGCAGGCACTTTGGCGATGTCGGGACGCACCGCACTTGGCGAGACTCCGACGGAACGTGTCGACGACGTGACGCTCGCAACCTTCTGCGAGGTCGCAGCAGCGACGGCGGGTGGACGCGACGACGGGGTAACGGCGTGCGACGCTCTTGCTTCCACGTGCGCGGTGGATTTGGGCGGATGGGCAGCGGCCACTTGCTGCTTCGACGAAGCCGCCGCAACTTTCGCGGGCGCGGGCTCTACGAGCGGCGTCGCCATTGTCCATCGCTCGTGGGTGTGCAAGGAAACCTTGCAGTCGCCGACCGTCAGATCGAAGGGGCCTTGCGAAACCTTCCGCGCCTCGCCGAAGAGCGGCACCGGGAGTCGCCGTTCGTTCGTCTCCGCAAGCTCGCTTGCGATCTCCTCGGCGAACGCCCGGTATTTCTCCGAGCCGCTGACGAGATCGGCGAGCTCTTTTTCGAAACTCTCGAGAGAGACGTCCGCAAGACCGGATCCGTCCGCCGCCGCACGCGGCAGCGCCGCAGCCAACTCGAGGGACAGCTCGCTCACGCGATCCCGCGACAGCGTGCGAAGCAGCCGATCGACGAGCCCGTCGAGAACGCGTTCGATCGCCGCGTTGTCCGCGCGATCACCAAGCATTGCGCCTACGGCCGCAACGAGATCTCCTTCGCAGCGAACGGCTGGCTCACCACCGCCTTCTGCCAGGTAATAGAAGCTGCTCGTGACGCGATCGACGCCGATGGTGTGGATGTGCACACCCGCCTCGATGAGTTTCGGCACAAGCTTGCTCGAAACCGCGATGAGCGGACTCTTCTTCGCGGCCTGAAGCGTGAGCGGCATGCGCGCCGGAGGGATCTGCTCCTCCGGCAACACGGCCTTGGTCGAACGCCGAATATTCTCCGTCAGTGCTTCGCGTTGAACCACGGAGACTTCGTGCGACCACTCCAGAATTCCGCGAGGAATCGACCACCCGGCGGCAGGTCCCGCGAGAGCAATGATGCGCCCTCGATTGTCCTCTCCAACATACAAAACACCCGGCAAAACCAGAGGAGAACTTGGCATTCTAGGGGTTTGAGGCTACCACGGAAAGCGCGGCAGAAGCCACGCTAAACCCGAATCACGTGCTAACGTTATTAAAGATGGAAGCTGAAAGCTCGATTGCCCGCGTCGAGTGCCCGTCCTGCGGAGGCTCTGGCGGCGGCCCGTTCGGCCGCGCAGGCAGCGCTTGGGACGACGAAAGCTATGTCTGCCCGCTTTGCAAGGGTCGAGGCAGGATCACCCTGGAGGAGCTCCTAAAGAGACCGCTCGAGCCACACCCGGGCATTGCCAAGACCGTTCCAGCCGCGCCCGCAAAAAAGAAGAAGAAGCAAGCCTAAGAGCGTGTTTACCAGCCGTCGCGAGCGAATCGAGGCTAGGGCGGGCGCGAGGAGCCCGCGAAAGCGTACTTGTCGTACGTGCGCAGGCACCGCAGCGCCCAACCGACGAATCGATTTGCGCAGCAGGCTGGTAAACATGCTCTAAGAGCTTGTACCTTTACAAAGGCGATGGTCGACCGACTCGTCTGCAGAGTCATGCCCTATGCGTGGGGATCGCGTACGGCGATCGCCGAGTTGCTCGGTCGTCCGGCACCAAACGAGGATCCGGAAGCCGAGCTCTGGATGGGCGATCACTCCATGGCGCCGTCGTCGCTCGTGAGGAACGGAAAGACCGCGTTGCTCGCAGATGTCATCGCAGAAAATCCCGTGCGCGAGCTCGGCGAGATGACGGTGCGCGCGTTTGGTGCACGCTTGCCGTTTCTCCTGAAAGTGCTCGCAGCCCGAGAACCGCTGTCGCTCCAGGCGCACCCCAATCTCGCGCAAGCAGAGGCGGGGTTCGACGACGAAGAGCGACGAGGTGTCGTTCTCACTGCACCGAACCGCAACTACAAAGATCGCTCGCACAAGCCAGAATTGCTCTGCGCGCTCGGCCCGTTCGATGCGCTCCTGGGTTTCCGTCGCATCGACGACACGATCTCCCTGTTCGACGCGCTCGACGTCAAAGAGCTCGAGGACGTACTCGCACCGCTCCGGCGCACGCGCAGCCGCGCGGGCCTCTCAACGACGTTTCGCGCCATCATGACGGCACAGGGCGATCGCCGCGCGAGCATGGTCGACGCAACGGTGGCCGCGTGCGCACGAACGAACGAGCTCGCGAAGGATGCCTTTGCCAAGGAGCGTGCTTGGACGGCGCGCCTCGCCGCGCTCTATCCCGGCGACGTTGGTGTTATCAGCGCTCTTCTCTTGAACAACGTGCACCTCGAACCGGGCGAGGCGATCTATCTCGGAGCGGGAAAACTCCACGCGTACCTCGGCGGCGTCGGCGTCGAGATCATGGCGAGCTCTGACAACGTCCTTCGCGGCGGCCTCACCCCGAAGCACGTTGACGTGGACGAACTCGCGGGCTTACTCGACTTCGAAGACGGCCCCATCGCGCCTATGCGCGCTCGCGCCATCGACGAAGTGGAACGCGTCTTCGACACGCCGGCGCGCGAGTTTCGCTTGTCGATGATGCATCTCGCGAAGACGCCGGCGATCATGCGCACCATGCACGGTCCGGAGATCCTGCTCTCTACCGAAGGAGCAGCCCGCATACGCACCGGCGCCGGCGACGTGACGCAGCTCGAACGCGGTGCATGCGCATTTCTTGGAGCAAACACGGATTCCTACATTCTCGACGGTGAAGGCACGATCTTCCGAGCGACGGTCAATCTCGTATGAATATGCAATACCCCGGGCGCGTTGTTCCGCGTCCCCATCCGCGTCCCAACCCTGAAGCCACCCGCCACGTCGTCGGCGCAATCCTCTACGCGCTCGGAATGATCGCCGGGCTTTTTCTCCTCGTCGCCGTCTTCATTCTTCCCGCGCTGACGTCGAGACACGCGGACGCCGACATGGCAGCGATGATCATCGGCGCGGTCTTCGCGCTGCCTCCGCTCGCTGTGTACTTGTGGATCCCTTGGGTCATCGATCGGTACGATCCGGAGCCTTGGTGGTGTCTCTTGCTTGCGCTGTCGTGGGGCGCCATCGCCGCGTGCGGATTCTCCGCGCTCGTCAACACGGGGGTGCATGTCGTTGCCAACGAAATTGGTGGCGACGAATTCGGCGACGCGCTCGGCGCATGCATCAGCGCGCCTCTGGTCGAAGAGTTCACCAAGGGCCTTGCTGTTTTCGGCATCTTCTATTTCGTGCGACGCGAGTTCGACGGAGTTGTCGACGGCGTGATTTACGCGACGTTTGCGGCCCTCGGCTTCGCCGCCATAGAGAACATCATCTACTACGGCAACGCCGCGAAAACGGAGATACTCACGCACAAGGACGGCATCCTCGCCGGCACGTTCTTCGTGCGCGGGATCCTCGCACCGTGGGGACACCCTTTGTACACGTCCATGACGGGCATCGGTTTCGGCATCGCCCGCGAGACTACCAAGTCTTGGCTCAAGTGGGTCGCGCCGGCGGGTGGCTATCTGTTCGCCGTATTCTTGCATTCTACATGGAATACGGCAGCGACGATCTCGAACGCGCTCGTCATCATCATGCTGCCGCTCTGGCTCTTGTTCGTCCTTGCCTTCCTCGGAGTGCTCATCTGGCTCGTTCGACGAAAGGGCAAGATCATTCGCGATCACCTAAAAGACGAGGTGCTCATGGGAAACCTCACCCCGTGGGAGCTCGATCTCGTCACGTCACCGGTGGCGCGGATGCGCGCAACGACTTCGTTCGGCGGCGCTGCCGGCAGAAAATTCATCGACGCTGCGACGCGCCTCGCACTCAGCAAGTGGCACACGGGACGAGCCACGCAGGGACGCAAGCTCACCGTCAGCGCGGACATGATCCTTCCGCTGCGCCAAGAGCTGCACAAGCTGCGCGCGGAGGTGGCGCGCGCGCTCGGTCGGCCGGTCCCGTTGCCGCGACCGTGGACGCCGGCGGCGCAGCAGCCAAATCCGATGTGGCAGCCTCTGCAGCGTCCTGGATATGGACCGCCACAAGCACCGTGGCCACCCCGTCCGCCGAACGGTCCGCAGCGCCCTCCGTACTGATATGGACATTGATATGGACCGCTTTGCGTATCCGTTCGTTTGATCCGACGTCGGAGATGAGTCCCTTGGCACCGAAGCCATCGGCGGTGTCAGGCAGCGTCGATCCGCCGCGCAACTTCACGATTCCCATGAGCGAGCGCATTCGGGCCATGACGATCGGCGTGCCGGCGTATGCCGCGCGCAAGCGGCGGATCGAGGATGCCGAGGAACGCATGCTCGGCATGATGATCGATCTCGCACGCGCGCTTGCAGAGGCTGGTGTTGCGGAGAGCGAACGCCGGACCCTTCTTCGCGCTCAGGCCGAAGCGTGCATCTTTACGAAGTTGAACGAGCTCATTACCAAACACAATCGCTACTATCCCGTCGAAGCAAATCTCGCGATGGACCGCACCACGGGCAACTACCTCCTCGCCGGCAAACCGTGGAGGCCAACCTTGCCGTGGACGGGCGCGCGCCTCTTCGAGGTGACGTGGGCGTGGTGCGAAGAGTCGCGCAACGGGTTGTGAAGCGCGTTTGCATGCTAGGGGATGCGTAAAGTGACGAGTGTCCTCTCTCCTGCCGTCGTCTACGTCGCGGGTGCGGCTGTCGGCGCGGCGATGGGCGCGGGATCGGCACGCCTCGTCGATCTTCTTCCTGCGCGCTCCGGCATCACGCACGTTGCAACGAGCTCCGCGCGCGCGAAAAGAAACGTCGTGCTCGTCATCCTGTCGACGATCTTGGGCATCGCTCTCGCGCACGGGATACGGTCGGCAAACGCGCCGCTGTCCGGAGCCGCCGTCGGTTTCGCGTTCAACGCGCTGGCGTGCGCGGCGCTCCTCACCGCCGCGGCGATCGACATCGAGCACATGATGATGCCGAACGAGCTCACGCTCGGCGTCGCCGCGTTCGGCCTCGTGACTTCACCGCTGCGCGATCTCGGTCTTCGAAATGCGATCGTTGGAGCGATTTGCGCCGCTATCGTGTCCATCGTTCCGGCTGCAATCTACAAGAAACTGCGCGGGCACAGCGGCGTGGGCTTCGGTGATGCAAAGCTCACGCTCGCAGCCGGCGCGTGGTTCGGCGCAGCCGGCGCGATCTTCGTGCTCTTCGCAGGTGCCGTGCAGTCCTCGCTCGCCGCGCTCCTCATGCGCGTCTTCGGCATGTCTTTTCCGGTGCCCGAAAGCGTCAAGGCCGAGATCGCGGACTTGCGTGCACGAGCGGAGGCAGGAGACGCGGAGGCTCGTGCGCTGCTCGCCGATGATCCCATGGCCTTCGACGCCGAACCGGGATCTGGATTTGCAACCGCGCGGTTGCCTATGGGACCTTTTCTCGTGCTCGGGTTCTTCGAATTTCTACTCTTTCGCGAACCAATTCTCGTACTCACCGAGCGCCTCCTGCTCAACTGACCGCTTTCGATTTGCCGCGATCTCATCGTTGGGGCCTGCGGTGCGGTCCTCAAAGCCCCACAAGGCTGTTCCGGTCCGCTCCTCGGCCCCGCCTCGACCTCGCGTCAACTTGAAAGCGGTATAGACGGGGTTTAAGCAAGCGATTTGCCGAAGAATTCCTTCATGCGCTCCCAGTGGCGCTCGGCGGAGGGCGCGTCGTAAACGGAATGATCGACGACCGCGAATCCGTGCGATGCGCCCGGGTAGATCTCGATCGTGTGCGGGACGCCGGCTTTCGTGAACGCAGCCTCGAGGTTCTGTGAGACCTCTTTGGTGTGCCGGCGATCGATCTCGGCGACGCCGAGGTAGAACGCGGCGCGGGCCTTTTGCGCGATGAGATCGGGCGTTTTTGGATCGACCACGGATCGTCCGCCGTGAAAGGACGCGGCAGCGACGACGCGATCGGGGAAGCTCAGTGCGGCGCTGACGGCAAGTCCGCCGCCCATGCAGTACCCGGTCGCGCCGATCTTCTTGTCCCGCACCATTGGCTCGCGCGAAAGCCAGTCCAACACCGCACCGGTATCGCGCTCGACGCTCGCATCCTGAATCGAATCGACCATGCCTCGGAATCGCTCGAGTTCAGGGCCTCCCGCGGAGAAAAGATTCCTCACGTCGAAAGGAGCGAATGCGCCGTGGCGATAATAGACGTTGGGTGCGACTACGAAGTATCCAAAAGATGCAAGCCGATCGGCCATTGCGAACATCGTATTGCGAAGACCGAAGGCGTCGAAAAAGAAGATGATCGCGGGCCAGGGACCGTTTCCCTGAGGGTGGGTCACGTACGCGTCCATCACGCCGTCAGGGGTGGTGATATCGAGCTTGGTTCCATTCATGGTTGAGACCTCCGTTACGCCGCGCAGCGTACCTCGTTCGTGGAACGGCAAAATAGATGAAATCGGCCGCAAGACCTTTATTGGATCCGGCTAGACTCGGCTAGACTGTGTTTTTTATGCGTACCGAGCTCGCTTTCGTAACCCCCAGGAAGCTTCCGAAGGCGCAATCGATCAAGGGCCGCGTCGTCGTGCTCGACGTTGCCTTCGCGTCGGAGGCATCGGGCGGCGGCTTCAACGGGATCACGAAACCCTTCATCGACGGCCTTGGTGCCCGCCTGGCGGCGTGGGTGGATCACCACGACCATGCCATGCATGCACGATACGCGGGTGATCCGCGCTTCGTCCTTGCGACGAAGGCAGAGCACGGTGCGTGCCCGGAGATGGTGACCGAGGAGCTCTGCGCGCGCGTCGGCGCTATCGACACGGTCGTCTGCCACACGGATTTCGATGGGCTTTGCAGCGCAGCCAAGTGGCTGCGCGAAGGCAAAGAGCCCTACCCTGGTGCCGACGGTGACGCGCGCGCCATCGATACGCGCATTGGCAATCCGTCGGCCCTCGCCCGCCGCTTCGACCGCGCCATCCGTGCGCGTCCTCGCGATGCGGGCCTGCTCGGATTGATCGTGCGTCACCTTGCAACGGGCCTATCCGACGAATCCCTCTGGATACCCGTCGACGAAGCCGGTACGGAGCTCGACGCCGTCGAGCGCGTCACCATGGAGCTCGGACGCAACTATCGCCGCATCGACGTCGCGAGGCCGTCGTTGCCTGCATGCACGTCGATTGCGTTGCTCGACGTGACCCACCAGCGAAAAATGTACTCCACGAGGTACGACAAAACGATGCTCCTTCTGATCGGGCAGGAGCGTGCCTCGATTGCCGTTGTCCTTGACGGTGACACCATGACGCTTGCGGCACCGTTCGACAGCGGCATCAACTTCCTGGAAATGCTCGGACTGTCCGGTGGAATGCCGACGCTCGTGTCGGTCCAGAAAGACAGACTTGCCGAGGCGCTCGATCGGCTCGGCGTTTCCCGTTCCGAGATCGACGCGCTTTCGTGAGCGGGGAAGGCTCACGGCGTCACCGTCCAGTCATCGGCGCTCACCACTTTGCCGACAAGGCCATAAGGACCGTCGTTCGTACCGGGCGTGCCTCCCGTGCCACCCATAGCCGCACCGGCCGCTGTCGACGTGAACGTGCAGTCGCTGTCTGTCGTGGGTTGACTGCCGGAGTACAAGATAGTAGCCGATATCCCTCCGGCGCCTCCGCTGCCTGCTCCTCCCGCACCGCCCGCGCCACCCGCGCCGCCCCCGCAACCGGCGGCAGTGTCGGGCCCAACCACTCCGCCAAGACCACCACTCATGCCCGCCATGCTGCTCCCACCCGTGCCTCCCTGGCCACCGTCCCCGGCTTGGTCCGTCAGAAGCTGACAAGAATTCAGTGTCACCGTGCTCTGATACGAGAGAAGCGCCACGCTGGAACCTCCCGCTTGGCCTCCTCCTCCACCTGAGGCTCCACATCCTCCGCAGCCTCCACCGCCTCCCGCACCACCGTTCCCTCCACCGCCTCCGCCACCTTGTCCGGGACCGCCGGCTTTCCCAGGATTGCCGTTGCTCGGCGACCAGCCTGCCGGTGTCAGAGTGCCGGGAGACGTAATAGCGTCGCCGTTTGCACCCGCGGGAGCAGAAGCACCCGCGTGACCCGTGCCGGTGGAGCAATCGTTGGTTCCCCAGGGTCCCCCAACGCCGTCGTTTGGAGATGCAGGATTGGGCACGGGCGGCACGGAGGTGCCGGGACTGCCGTTCGCTTGGACATCACCGCCGTCTCCACCATTTGTTGTACTCCCTCCGGTCGTACATATGCATGCCACGCCGGTGCCGGCGATCGTGCTGCTTGCGTTGTCACCGCCGAGCGTCACTGCCCGGGTGTCCGTCTCGCCGTTCTCACCATGGCTGCCTCCTGCGGCTACGTGGGCTACAAGCTCCGTCCGCTCGAAGGTGACGGTCGAATTGAGGGTAAAAACGGCGATGGAGGAAAGAACCGCGGGGTCCACGCCTCCTGGCTGTGCCTCAAATCGCAAATCCGAGACCGTGATGGCGCCGGGCAGACGCGTCAACTTGAGCGCCGGGGCCGACCCGTCGGATCGCACGGTGGCCTTCGTCCCGTTGTACTCCCAGCTTGCGCAGTCAAAGCCGCCGAAAAGCGACACCGCGCGCGTCAGCTCCGCGTGCTCATTCAGGGTGCCCGCTCCGCAGATGTAGATGCGGGGTTTCATGCCATCCGGCGTACTGAGCAACGGGAGAGTCGCCCCGATGCTTGCTACCGGTTGGTCCTTGGTGCCGGGATTACTGTCGTCGCCAGCTTCGGTGCTCACGAAAACGGCGTAGGCGTCAACCACGCACAACGGTGCGTCCTTCGGCTCCGCGGTGGCGTCACATCCCGGAGGAGGCGGGATCATGTCGGGTCCGGCCTCGGTGTCGGCAATCCCGGACTGAATCGGAATGTCGTACCCCGTGCAGCCCGTGGGCTGCGCGACTGCCATGCCTGCCGTTGCGCTCAGCGTCCAAAAGAGAGCCCTCGAGCAAGCGGGCGAGGAAGAGTCGTTTTGTAGCCGGCGGCGTTTGGTGTGATCGTTGTCTTGCATGGGGAGTCTGCCACTGAAATTATCGTGAAAATTGGAGATGCGCAACCGGCTGAGTAGCAGCACTACTGCGTCACCTCTAGAATCGCGCCCGTTACTCCAAACGGACCGTCGTTGCAGTTATCAGAAACATCGGCGCATGAAATGCCTCCTGTTCCAGCCTCTGCAACTGGGGCAGCCGACCCGTCCGAGGACGGCGTCGAGTCCAGCGTCCACTGTAGCGTGTTGGTGGGGTCGTCGGCATCTGGCCTAACTAGTTTCCATCCGAGAAAGGGCAATTTGCAGCGAGAGTTGGCACATCCAAGCACCCCTCGCGCACCTTGGGAGGGAGGGTGGGCATGGGATGGTGTCCGAGGAAGCCTTCCAAAAGGTGCAAGTGCACCGATATGCAGCTTGCAGATGGAGCGCTCCCTGCGCGGGGTGGGGTCCCGCCTGCAGACGGCCATCTGCCGCAAGGAAGGGTCAGCTCGGCGGGTGGCGTGGCAGCAGCGAGCGGGCGAGCACGAGCAAGTTGTGCGCGACCGTCGAGCACCACGCATACGAGCAGAATCGCGCAAACCCCTTCCACGTGCACCGCGACCCGCCAAACGAGCGTTTCAGATACGAGATCGTGGCTTCGATTCCACTTCGAAAGCGCTTGAGGATGCGACGAATGCCTGGAGTCGAGGTCATCTGGTCCACAGGCACTCCCGCGGGTTTCGAAAAGCAGACTTCCGTGCTCCCCAGGGTCTTGAGCGCCTGATGATTCGCCTTCGATGCAAACCCACCATCGAAGGCTACACGCTCGGGCATGACGCCGAAAAGCTTCTTGTGTCTCATGGCCGAGCGCAAGGTCAAGGTCGAGTCAGCCGGATTGCCTTTCTCCATCACCATGTCCGTCACCAATCCACTGCGCCCGGTCGACAGCGTGATCTTATGACCGAAGTACGTGGCGCGGCGATCTTTGCAGAGGATGTCGGTGGGGGGTTCGAAGAGGCTGACGAGTTTCTGTTTCGCGGGTACCGACTCGCCGCGCAGTACGCGCCGTTCGGTCTGGTCGAGGACACGCTTGACGAACGGAAGGTACTGACCGAGCTCGGTGGCATAGACAACCGCACCATGACGGGACAACTGCTGCTTTGCTTGCTCCGCCGCTTCCACCGTCTTGCGCGTAACCTTGAGAAGGTCCTTGTACAAGGCAACACGTTGTTCCTTTCGACGCGCATTCATAATGGCCAGCCTGCGTCTCTTGGCGCGACG
>WQYX01000053.1 GCA_009781005.1 Polyangiaceae bacterium
CCGAATTCTCCTCTGCACAAGGCTTACAACTTTTTCGTCTCTTCCCCTGCGCCCCCTCCTCGCTTCGACCACCAATTCCCTTCGCTTCCACCAGACGGTTCATACAAGGCAGCGCAGCGAGCGGAGCTCGCGCGCGGATGGGGCATCAACTGACCGCAGCGCAGGCCCCAACGATGAGATCGCGTCAAATCGAAAGCGGTCGGCGTTTTGCGCGAGCGACCGACGTGAGTGTGGAGATGACGAATGCGAGGAGCGCGACGGCGTGCATGATGCCCGCCCAGCTTCGCGCAACGGGGAGGCCCACGAGATCGGCCAAGATACGAAGCGCGACGGAGAAGTGAAGCAGCACCGCGTGAAACCAGAACACGTTCGTAAATGGAATACGCACGCCGATGGCTGCGCCGAGAAGCATGGGCGCGTGCGCAAAGATCATCGAGAACCCAAAGCCCAGAAAGACCGCGTGGAGTCCAGCGTCGTATTCGGGTGGATTGAGCCCTCGCGTGAGCGCGATGAGCCCCGCAACGACGAGCCATGCGCTCGCCGCGAAAAGGCACACGCCCGAAAAACGAGCGAACTGCTTCTGACGCACGGTTTTGCGTGCGACGTCGAACCAGAGGAGCCATGCGCCGAGGCCCATGGCTCCGATTCCAAGAGCACGCGCTCCGAGATCACTCGACACGGATGACAGCGGCAGCGCGAGGATCATGAGCGCCACGAAGGCAACGAAGGCAACACGCGACACACGCGTGCGCGGCAGAAACCGTGTGAGCTCGAACCGCTCGGCAGCGATGGTCAGCGCGAGGAAGACGATCCAACCGCGCGCTGCATCGGAATACGGGTGGTTCGCCGCCCAAAGCACGTTCCCCCATGCGAGCGCGAGCGCCCCTGCGACGGCAACGACCGATTCGATCGACGGCGCAAGCAAGTGACTCTGCGCAACGATGATCGCGAGGCCGAGAGCCGATCCGATGGCGAGAAACGGCGCGAGCCAGAGCACGCCGGTGAGCAACATTAAAGTTGCACCGAGCCCCAGCACCGGAGAAAGAAACGCCAATGGGTGCTTATGCGAAAGCGCGCGCTCAGTAGCAACGAGCGTCCCCAAGAATCCGACGGCCATGATCGGGCCGTGGTGCAAAGCCCACAGAGAGACGAGCGGAACATGCCAACCGAGGCGCGCGAGCCCCGTCAAGACACCGATCGTGAGCGTTGCGGCCCCCCCCGCAAGCGCCACACGAGCGGTTACAACCATTGGTTTACATCCATCCGAGTTTTCTGCGCGCCTCCGCCGTCATGTCCGCAGGGCTCCACGTGGGGTCGTAACCGACGCTCACGTCAACGCTCATGCCCTGAAATTCTGCACTGAGAGCCTCGCGCACCTGCCGCGCGAGCTCCGCGCCAAAGGGACATGCTGCGGAAGTTGTTCCGATGCGGAGCGAAAGGCGACCTGCAGACACGTGAACCTCGCGCACGAGGCCGAGATCCACGATCCCCAAACCGAGCTCGGGATCCTCGACGCTTGCGATGGCGTCGAGCATCCGAGCTCGTTCTGGGGGCGGGGTGGTCCTGGTCACTGGCCGAAGCCGCGGATGATCTTGACGATTCCGTCGAGCACTTCGGGATTGTCTTTAAGATCCGGTTGGGCTGGCATAGCTGCACTCTTGCCAACTGCCGCACCGCCACCGGTGATCGTTTTCTTGAGCTCGTCGTCGGTGACCGACTTCTGCCACGCCTTGTCGGTGTAGTTGCGAGGCTTGGGGTTGAGCGCCGCTGCGCCTACCCCGTCGCCTTTTCCATGCTCGCCGTGACACATCACACAGCGTGCCTTGAAGGCCTCTTTTGCGGCGGCAGGCACTGCGCCACCTCCACCGGCTGCGGCCGGTGCGGCGCCCTGCGTTGTGCCGGTTGCACCGGGGGACGGCTCACTCTTGCTGCAAGCCATCGCCGTGAGAGCGGCGAAAATCAGCACAACGACATTTCGAGTTCTCATGGGACTCTTTGCTCCTTGCGATTGGGATGACGAAACGATGAATCAGGCGACGAGATCGGATCGGGAAAGATGCCGACTGGCGCCGAGCAATCCTACGGTGCCGAGAAGCGCTGGCCAACAGACTCCGATGGCAAACGCCCTCGCTGGTCCGAGGGTGTTGGCAAGCCAAAACCCCACCGGACCTAGCACGGACAGATCCGGATCAACAGAGCCTAAAATGGCAATTCGTGCGGCTTCAACAGGGTTTGCAGCCGCGAGCGCGAAGATCCAAACGGGTGCGATCTTGAAACGCAAGAGCGCTCCGATCAATGCGAAGTCGTGCAGCGCGGTCGACGCGACCCACGCCACGAGCGCGAGAACCGTGGCGCGTTCAGGGGATCGCGCATATGCCGAGATAAAAAAGCCTATGCCGATGAAGGCCAGGCCGAGAGCGGAGGTGATCGCGAGGCTCCGCACAATCATGGGCACGAGCGTTACGTCTCTCGTTCCTGAGAGCGCTCCGGCAAAGAGCGCGAGGAGGAGCAGGACGACGAGTGGTCCCACCACGACGACGAAGCGAGACGCAACGATTCCGAGAAACCAGTCGTTGCGGCGCACAGGCTGGGAGAGCATGAGTTCGAAGAAGCCACTCTGGCGTGCGCGAACGATGGTCTGGCTCGTGGCCACGAGGGATACGAGCGGCACCGCGAGAATCACGGCGTTCGACACGCTCATGACGACACGCGAAAGCCCGGTGAAACCGAGGACGGTGCTCTCGCGCAGACCGAGCCAGATGAAGAGCGCGAAGATGGCCGCGTACACGGCCCCCGTGAACGCGATCCACCGCGACCTCAACGCGTCGGCCATCTCGAGCCGAAACATGACGGACGTTGCGTTCAACGCCTGTCCTTCTTTGCGATCACCTGCGTGCGCATCTCGTCCCAGCCAACGCCGCCTTCCGAATGCGCTTCGAAGCCAAAGTCCATTGGCGTTTTCTTGCCATCCTCATAGCGCGCGGTTTTGGCGTCGAGCCAGCGGTTGGCGTTCGCGTCATGAACCCACGTGGCACCAGGCTTGTGACCGTGCTCGTCGAGCCAGAGCACCATGCATCCGATGTCGTCGAAAAAGAAGCGATCGCCATCGTTCACGGCTTGAGCGGCAAAGCGTCTGTCCCCCACCAACATCTTGCAGTGTGCACATGGTTCGCGGCCCCATACCGGATCGACCGGCTCGCGCGTGTTCGTGCACATGACGAGAACCGCAGCGCACAGAGCCATTAAGGCGGAGCGGCGAGTCATCGGGTTCATGGGTGAGACACCTCTCCAATCGGGCCGTCGCGCACCACGCGTCCGTCATCCAACTCGACGACGCGATCGACGAGCCTCTTCACTTCCTCGATTCGGTGCGAACATAAAACCACGATGCCCGTACTCTTTCGCTCATTGATTTGTTCGAAGAAAGCCTCTCGCGCATAGCCATCCAAGTTTGCCGTGGGCTCGTCGCATACGACAACGGGAGTTTCTGCGGCAAGCGCCATGGCGGCCAAAAGCTTTTGCTTCATGCCGCCCGACAGATCACGGAATTTCTTTTTTTTGCATGCGTCCGGCTCGAGACCGAGACGCCGAGCGCGCGTGAAGACGTCGTCTTCTTGCTTGTTGCGGAGCGCTGCGTGGGCGCGCACCACTTCGATGACCGGCGCGTCGATGGGAGGAGCGATTTGCGGAATGTACGCGACGCTCCTCAGCGCAACCTCCGGGTTGCGCGCAACGTCTTTGCCGAAGATGAGGATCTTTCCTTTCACGCGGACGAGACCGAGGATGGCGCGGAGGAGCGTGGTCTTGCCGGAGCCATTCGTGCCGACGAAGGCAACACGCTGCCCCTCGCGGATCGTGAGCGACACGTCGTCGAGTGCGGCAATCGCACCAAAATGCTTCGTGACGTGATCGACGCGGATCAAGGGACCTCGATCTTCGGAGCATTCATGAGCGGCACTGGATCGACCATCAGCTTTTGCGCCGCAAATATCGGAACCGCGTGCGCCACCGCGTCGATGATGCCCATGGCCACGGTGCCATGGAAGAATTTGAGGCTCGGGTGCTCCTCCCTCAGCTCACTTGAGAGCGTCTTGACCTCGTAGGCGACATCACCAATGCCGTCGCGGTTCAAATCGTAACCTTCGTAATCGGTGAAGTGGTTGCCGCGCATATCGACGCCGAGCGCATCGCCACCGCCGTCGACCTCGATGAGGGTGGCGTTGTCACGAAAGTCATTGCCATAAAAATGAATGCCCTTGTCCGCGCCGTGCAGGCGAATGGCAACGTCGTTCAGCGCAATGACATTGCCCTCGAAGCGCACCGCGTCCGCCGGATCTCGCGGCGAGGTGTCCAGGTAGGTGCCGAGCGTGTTCGCAACGATCCAATTGCCGCGCAGGACGACGGCGTCGCTTTCCTTGAAGCCGATGCCCATGCCTGCGGCGCCGTGGGCGCCCGCAAGCACGTTGCGCTCGGCGGTGAGGCGCATGCTGTACATCACGAAGATGCCGACGATGTTGTTCTCGAGGTGGCTATCGCGAACCACCGCGTCATGCGCGTACATGAAATGAGTGCCGTATCGGCTTCTTCGTACGGTGTTGCGTTCGAGCGTGGCGCGTCGCGTGTACCACACAACGATGTCGCGCGATCGGTCGACGACGTTGTCCCGAACAATCGAGTCGTTCGCCTCCCAGAGTTTGATGCCGTCGCCGCGAAGCTCCATGTCGTCGCCGTTGCCCGTGACATGTGATCGCTCGAGAACGCACCGCTGGCAGCTCTCGAAAGAGATGCCGAAGAGCACGTCTTCGACCGACACGTTCGCGACGACGATTCGCTCCCCTTTCGCCTTGATCCCGGAGTCTTCCACCGTGTGTCGGTGGCCCGAATGACGAACCGTGACGCCGTCGATCGTCACGTCCTTCGCATCGATCAAAAGCACCGTGGACGTGCCGGTTCCTTCGAGCACGGTGCCTTTGACACCGCGCAGGACCAAGGGGCGCTTGATCTCGAGATCTCCATGATAAACGTGCCCGCCGAGCATGATCTCGCGCGGCCCGTTCGGATCCGCGACGAGATCACGGAGCTCCTCGAACGATGCGACGTTCGTTTCGCTCGCGACCGAAGAAGGCGCCGAGCCTCTCGTCGTTGCGGAAAAAGTCAGCCCAACGAGCCCAACGAGCGCGAGAAGTCCGAGCCCGCCACGGATCATTTATCTGGCAATACCATGCCGCGTGAGCAGACGAGGCCGCACGTGCCTGCACGGTGGCACCGCTTACAAACGTGAAACCGCAAATACGTACCCAAGATTGCGCATACGACACCGGCAACGGCAAGCCAAAAGCCAATCTGGGGCGACCCGAAAGTCTCGAACTGCCCGATCTTGCCGTTGCCGAACATCTGCGGTGTGAACGACGGGAGGTGGATAGGCGCTCTCGGATTGAGTTCGTGACCGAATTTGTAAAGCCAATAAAAGCTGTCTGCGAGAAATACGACAGGAAACGCGATGGCCGGAATGACCACGAGCTTGTTGAGTTTCTTCCCAGCAAGCATGAGAAACGCGAGCGTGAGAATGCAGATAGCCGCGACTCCGTAGCCAGCAAGGGCTCGCTCCGTGGGCGCTGCATTCTCGAGGTGACTCATTCCGATGTAGTGATTGAGCAAATCAATCTCGTGAACGTCTCCACCCATTCCGGTGAGCTTGATATCAAGCTGGAGTCCATCCGGATACTGCGGCGCGTAAAGCAGCATCTTCCACCACACTTTGGAGAACGAGGCTGCAAAGAGGGCCATCGACAAGAGAGCGGAGATGATGAGGAGACCGCGGAGGTACCACGGCGAGGAGGACGCCGTGGTACCGCGGTTGGCAGGACAATCGTTCACGACGCGGAGATGAACCGGCTCACCCCCAGCCGCGGAGGTCCCAGGATGAGAAGGCGGGGGCCGATCACCAGAGTCATTCGGAGCGGACATGACGATTCCTGCCTTTTGGTAAATGAGTTAGTTTCCATCCGAGAACGTCGCGAGCGGCGCAAAGCTAGGGAGGCCGACCGAGGAATACTCGGAGTATTTTGAGGGAGGCTGACCGACGATTTGCGGCGCACAGCAGTTCTCGGATGGAAACGAGTTAGTGCTGCTTGGGTTTGACGAGCAGGTAGCCCGCCATCTCGAGGTGCAGCGCCGAGCAGAATTCCGTGCAGTAGAACGGGAAGGTACCTGGCACGTCGGCCTTGAACGAGATGTTGTCATGCTTGCCGGGCTCAAGGCTCACATGGACATTGTACATGTCGATCGTAAAGCCATGCGTCTGGTCCTCGGCAGATTCGAGGCTAGTGATGTGGAGCGTGACGTCGTCGCCCTCATCCACCTCGATCTGATCGGGGACGTAGTGGCTGCGGATCGCCGTCATGAAAACTTCGACCTTGTTGCCATTCTTGACGATCCTCTCTTTGCCGCCTTCGACGCGGTTGGGATCGATTTGATCCGTGTAGGGATTCGTACCCGGCTTATAGACCTTGAGCGGCTTGAGTTTGTCCGCCTTGATCATCTGCGCATAGTGCGGCTCCGAGTTGCCAATAGGCAGGTCCGCGAGGAGCTGCATCTTGTCGCCGCTGATGTCGACGAGCTGGAAATTCTGCGGGAAGAGCGGACCGACAGGGAGGAACCGGTCCATGGACATCTTGTTCATGGCGACGACGTACTTGCCGTCCGGGCTGACAGTATCACCCTCCGCAGCCGTGATGTGACCGATATTGTAATGGACCTTGAGCTTCTCCACCGGCTTCTTCAGATCCTTGGTTGACCACTTTGCGACGACGCTCTCGATGAACACGGACGTGTAGGCATTGCCCTTGTCGTCGAAGACCGTGTGAAGCGGCCCGAGTCCAATCTCGACTTGCCCGGTCACCGCATCCTTGAATCCCATGACGGGCAGGCCGTAGATGTCTTTGCCTTCGAACTTCTTCTGTTCGATGAGCGACTTCATCTTGGCGGTGTCGTAGAGGGTGACGTGCGTGTCGAGCTTGCCTCCGACCACGACGTTCTTGCCGTCCGGCGTCACGTCGCATCCGTGCGGGCTCTTGGGTTCGCCAACCAGCGTCAACACACCTTCGGCGCCGGCAACATCCATCGGCAGAACGCGCATGCCGGCAATGGTCTTGGTCTTGCCGGCGTTGACGAGCTCTTCGCCCTTCTTCCAATTGATGACATGGAGATAATCCATGTCATTTTGGCTTGCGCCAGATTCGATCGGCGGTTTGCCCTGAAGCGTGCCGCCCGTTGCCAACTCCGTATTGAGCGAGTTGATGTATGCCCAGCCGTCCGAGTCGAGCTTGCCAGCGTCCGCGAGGTCCTGCGTGTACGGCGGCAGCTCGATCGCCCAGCTCTTGGCCGGATCGATACGCCCCTTGGTGCGATCGAATTTCCAGAAGACGACGACACCGCGATATTTATCCTTGTATTGGTCGAGCGGCGCGTATTCGCGGCCAAGAGGCGCCGGGTACTGGCTCGTCTCGATGACGTACTCGGTATTCGGAGTGACGAACGTGCCGCCGTGATCGCTTGCGGCAAGGGGATTCGCAACAATTTGCTTGGTGCTGAAATCTTCGAGGTCGACGACAGCGACACGTGCATTCGCCTTGTCGTTGATGAACAAGAATTTGCCGTCGTAATCTCCCTTCATCTCGGAGAGATTCGGGTGATGCGTGTCCGCCCAATAGAGCCTGTGAGGCCCCTGAGCGCCTTTCTCGATGATCTTGTTGCTGTCACCGCCGTAACCCCACCCCTGCCACGACTCCGGCGAAAAGACGCCAATGACCTTGAGTATACGCATTGACGGAACGCCAATGACGTTGACATTCCCCGACTGACCGCCAGATGTGAAGAGGTAATACTCATCCATCTTGCCAGTTGGGACATATGTTTTGAGAGCTGCAGTTACGTCGGCCTCTCTGAGGCCACGTTCCTTCATGAGTTGCTGAATTGAAGCCGATGCTCCGAGGTTGCCACTGCCACCACCACCGCTAACAGCCTGTTGCTGGGCGAGGTGCTGATTCTCGCATCCGACGACGATGCCGGCAGAGACGACGCCCGTCGCGAGGATCGTGATCCCGACGAGGGTTAGAGCGCGCATGGGAGTTCCTTCCTGGTGAATAGAACTTAGAGGCGAAACCATTAATGCAAAGGGCCGCCCGCTTGTCTTTATAAATCGCCATGTCCTATCCGAGAAAATTCCGTGAGAGGCCGCGGAGCACATGCGACCGCGCGTCCTACCCCTGGGGGCGCCTTTTCCCTCCAGGGTAGGACACGCGTTTCGCGGCAACACGCGTGAGGCTTACAGCCAACCACGCTCTCGTAATTGATAGATCGAGGCCCGCATCGGTTGCGGCAAACCGCAAACCATGCGCCGAGATTTTTGGCATTTCTCTGCGGCCTACGAGCAATAGCCAGCACACGGAGGGGCACAGCCCCTGCATCGCAGTGCGATCCATGGGTGAACGCATCCTTGTTGTGGAACACGACACAATGTTTTGCAGGGACCCAGCCCGTTTTCTCACCCAAGCAGGGCATACGGTAACTGCGGTCGAAACTGCAAGCTCCGCTTTCGCCGAGTTGGCCTCACATACGTTTGATCTTGTCATTACCGACGTTCGCTTGCCGGATATCGACGGATTCGCGGTTTTGGATCGCGTCCGAGAAACGTCACCTGACACGGTAACCTTTGCCATGATCGCGTACGGTTGGGTTGGCTCCGCAGCCGAAGCACTTCGGCATGGCGCGCACGACTACATCGTGAAGCCGCTCTCGTTCGATGATCTGGAGCGGAAAGTGGAGCGAAGTGCGGAATACAAGCGGCTTGGCGCCAAGGCGTCGCGACTTCGCAGCCTCGCGGTTCGCAATGAGAAAGAGTCCGCGGACGAAGCGCCCGAATCAGCGAAGGTATTGATGAACTCTGAAGCCGAAGACGAGGCGTGCAACCTGGAGCGCGCAACGCTCGGATTTCAGCGTATCCACATCGCTCGCGTGCTCGATCGTTGCCACGGACGACGAGACGCTGCTGCAAAGCTGCTCGGCCTCTCGCCAGCAACATTCTATCGGTACATCCAGAAGGTCGGCCTTAAGGGGTATAAGGTCGACGAGGTACGCCATGCCTGAGGCGCTCGGACGTAAACCGACATTTCTCGATTTTGACGATCATCCGCTCATAGCAATCTGGGAGATGACGCAGGCATGTGATCTCGTCTGTCAGCACTGCCGAGCGTCCGCGACTGCCAAGCTCGATCCACTTGAGTTATCAACCGGCGAAGGCAAGGCGCTGCTCGACTCCATCGCTGCCATGGGGACACCTCTCTGCATCCTCACCGGCGGCGATCCCGCCAAGCGGCGAGATCTCGTTGAGCTCGTACGCTACGGCGCGCGCGCGGGGTTGACCATGGCGCTCACGCCGTCCGGAACACCGCTTATGACGGGAGATCTCCTGGGGCGACTTCAAGAGGCAGGGTTGGCACGCGTCGCGATTTCGGTGGACGGACCGACTGCGGCGATCCACGACGAATTCCGCGGGGTAAACGGCAGTTTCAACGAGTCGATGCGCATCTTGAGGGAGGCAAGAGAGCTCGGCCTCGAAACGCAAATCAATTTTACGCTGTCGCGCACTTCGCTCGGCATGCTCGACAAGATGGCCGATCTCGCCAAGGATGCGGGCGTGACCATGTTCGTCACGTTCCTCGTCATCCCCACCGGACGAGCGAAGGAATCACTGACTCTCTCTGCGGAGGAGGTCGAAGCGGCGCTCGTCGACCTTGCCAAGATGAGCAGCAAGTATCCTTTTCAGGTCAAGACAACGGGTGCCCCCCACTTTCGCCGCGTGCTGCTCGAACAGCACGAAAAGGATGTCCCCATGGGCCTTCACCGCGACGTACATGAAGGTGTCGTCCGCGGCCAGCGAGGGATTAACGATGGCGTTGGGTTCCTCTTCGTCTCCCATCGCGGAGATGTCTACCCAAGTGGCTTTCTGCCCAAAGTCGCAGGGAATATCCGGAAGGACTCGCTCAGTAAGATTTACCGAGACTCGCCTATCTTCCGGCGACTCCGTGACAGTTCGGCGCTCGAAGGAAAGTGCGGGGTCTGCCCGTTCCGCACCGTCTGCGGCGGGTCGCGCGCACGAGCCTTTGCGACCACCGGCAATGCCATGAGCGAAGATTCGGCATGTGCGTACGTGCCCAAGGCGGCCCGCAACGTGGAAGCAGTCTAAGAGCGTGTTCTACAGCCGTCGCGAGCGAATCGGGGCTAGCCCGGATAATTCATGACGCGATTGCGGTAGAAGGCCGAGACCACAGCGAGAAGGGCGCACGCCGTACCACAGGACCGAGGCGTACTGTATGTACGCCGCAGGTCCGAGGAGCGCCGTACGCCCTTCGCAGCAAGTGGATCGGCTCTTCTAAGCGGAGTCGTCGTGAATTATCCGGGCTAGGGCGGAGCGCGAGCACCGGGCGGAACAGGCTTAAGGCCTTTGAGCACGGAGCGCAGCGCCCAACCGACGAATCGATTCGCGCAGCAGGCTGTCGAACTCGCTCTAAGGATAGAAACAGGGCGGCCACAGGGGGCCGCCCCTACGAATGTGTTTTGTTGATTGTAGGGGCAGGCCCCCGTGCCTGCCCCACTTCGCGCTTTCCGCGAGGGCGAATCCAGAAACAGGCCTCAAACGGCTTCGAGGGCGGTGCGGTCGGCGAAGTGCAATCCCTGCGTCGTGCGGCTCACGAGGCCGCTTTTCTCGAGCGCCGTGACGGATCGGCAGACGGATTCGTGGCGCATGGCAAGGAGCGCCGCAAGATCGCGCTGCTGGATTGAGGAGGGCACGTACGTCAGCCGACGAGGCGGACAGAGAGTGTCCGCGATAGCGAGAAGAAGACTCGCTACCTTCGTGAATGCAGAGGTATAGCTGCGCGCCTCGGCGATTCGCTCGACGCGTTCGAGCATGGAGGCCTGGGCATTGACGATGCCGCGAGCCACACCGCAATCCTCGATTGCGCTCTCGAACGTGATGCGAGGCAGGACGCACAAAAGCAAGTCGTCCACCGCGTATCCGGTGGCGCCGTTGTCCGTGAGGGCGGCGATGGTGATGGTGGTGCCAGGACCGGCGATGTCGATGGCACTTGCACGGCCGGCACTGTCGACGCGCTGACGAACGAGGATCCCCCGGCGGATCAAGGCGAGCCCGTACTCGTCACCCCACTGCGCGGGCAACGGCTGCCTCGCTCGCACGGGCAAACAGCGCATGGCACATCCCGAAGCGCGCATGGCAAGACCTGCAAGATCAGCGTGATACGCGGGGCAGTCCGGACACACCCGAAGCTTCAGTGCGTTCATGGTTGGCCGCCATCGAAGCACGGCGCGTACCATGAACGGACCTTGCCGGATCACTCACCAATGAGAATCGACGTGACGGCGTCCGCCGCCTGTTCGTCGCGTTCCGACCGGGCGAGTTGGTCGAGAGCTCGTTCGCCATCCTCCATCAGCGAATCGACGGCGTAATGCGAAAGAGGGTGTTCGGGCGCGCGAGCGACGACGGCCCTCGCGACGCGCACCGCCATCTCGGCGCTCGCGATGCGCTGAAGCAAGAGCTGCTTCTTGATGGCCCCAAGACCAAGCCTTTGGCGCACGTCGACGAGCGCACTGTCGAGCCGTTCGTCGAGATCGTCGATGGCCCCGCCGATGTCCTTTTGGGCACTGGGGTGGCGGACGAACCTCGCCCGCGACGTGACACGCTCCGCTCCGATCCGCACGAGGAGAACATCGTTTGCGCCCTCGAAGATGCGCGTGATTCGGCAGTCGCGGAGCATGCGAGCCACGCCCGTGGTTTCGAGATAGCCGAGCGCACCGTGAAGTTGCAGGGCGCGATCGCAAATCTCGAACGCAGAGTCGCTCGTGAAGACCTTCGCGATCGCAGACGAGATGTCGATCGACTCGCCGCGCGCGTGCTCGTCACCAACGCTCTGGACGTACACATTCATCGCGTGGGCGCGTGCCGCCATCCACGAGACATGCGCGCGCGTTGCGCCAAAGGAGCTGATGGGCCGGCCAAACTGCCGGCGAGCGCGCACGTGATCGAGCGTCACGTCGACGGCCGCTCGCGCCGTGCCGACGCAACCCGAGGACATCAACGTGCGGCCCCACGCGAGCAAGCCGTGCGTCAACACCGTGCCGTTGCCGGGTTCGCCAAGGATGTGTGACCACGGGATCACCACGCCGTCGAAGGTGACGGTGACCGTGGACGAACCGCGAATTCCGAGTTTGTCTTCTTCGTGTCCGATCGAAACACCTGGCGTGTCCCGCGGGATGGAGACGAGCGAGAACGCGCGATGGCCGCCGAGCCCCGGTGTTTTGATGAGCGAAGTGAAGAGACCCGCGAAGCCACCATTGGTGACGTAGCTCTTCTCGCCGTCGACGCGCAGCCCGTCGCCGACGCGCTCGCCTCGCGTGCTGATGGCAGTGAGATCCGAACCAGCGCTCGCTTCCGTGGTGGCGAACGACGCAATGCAAGCACCCGACGCAAGCTCGGGGAGCCATTTCCGGCGGAGCGCGGCTTCGCCGTGCTCCACGAGGCCTCGGGTGCCGAGACCCGCGTGCAGGCCAATCATGATCGCAACGGATCGATCGACGCGAGCGATCTCCGTCACGACGCGGCATGCCGCGCTGAGCGCAAGTCCAAAACCACCTTCTTCGGCGGGGATCGTGAGTCCGAAGAGCCCGACTTCCGCCGCCGCGCGACGCACCGACTCCGAGATGCAGCCTTCGCGATCGATGGCGACACCGTCGACGTGCCGATGGAGAAATTTGGCGACTTGCGGGAGAAGCAGTTCGAGCGTCTCCGAATCGGTCGTCGCCTGCTCTGCTGCGGCGCTCATGACGGCTTACAGTGACTGAGGACGAACGCGCAGACGTCGTCGACCGTCCGAACGTTCATCGCCTCTTCAATCTGGAGCTCGACGTGGAGCTTTTCCTCGAGGCTCGAAAGCAGCTCGAGACTCGAAAGCGAATCCATCCCGAGATCTTCGCGTAGTCGATCTTCCCCGCGGATTTGCGCGCGATCGACTTCGGCAATTTGCGCCAGGACGGCGATTGTCGTCTCGCGTGCCTCGTCGTTACCCATGGTCATGCGTTCTTCTTTCTGTCTCCTGCTTCGGCAAGATGCTGAAGCGTGAGAGCCATGCGTGCGCTCGATCGAGCGCGTCGTCGAGCGGAGTCGGGGAAAATCCGAGATCGGCCGTTGCGCGCGCGTTCGAAACGACCTGCCCAGTCGTCGCCATGTCGACGAGCTCGCGCGGGATCGAGACGCGCTCGCGGCGCGGTGCTGCCGCGATTTCGTCGGCGAGCGATCGCGCTCGTGCCTCCTCGGCGCCGAGTTCGAGGGACGGAAGCGTACCGCCATAACGCTGCGCAATCTTCTCGAGCAGATCGCGGACGCGCACGGTGTGCCCCGCGAGCGCATAGCGGTCGTGAGGCGTGGGTGCCGCCGCAGCGAGATGCGCGCGCGCGACGTCCCCGACGTCCACGAGGTTCACCATGCCGTCGACCCACCACGTGAGCATCCCGCGGATCACGCCCACGATGACCGACGCCGTCCCGACGCGCAGATCGCCCGGTCCAATGCAGCCGCCCGGCAAGAGCGTGACCGCGTCGAGACCGCGCCGGCGCGCATCGTCGACCTCGCGTTCCATCGCCCACTTCATTGCACGATACACGCTTCCCTCAGGCATGGATGCTGGGACGTCATCCTCACACGCGGGCCGGCCCGAAACATGATCGAGCGTTGCGATCGTGGACGTGTAAACGAGCCTCGGGATCGACGCCGCGTGCGCCGCATCGCATGCATTGCGCACGCAACGCGTACCTTCCTCGAGCGACGCCGAGAGATCGATCGAATAGCGTGGGTAGGGCGCGCCGGCGAGAAAGACGACGTCGCAACCATCCATCGCGCGCCGGAGTTTTTCCGGCTCCTCCAGCGACGCCTCCACGAAGGAAACCGCACGCCGGCGCACGAGCATGGTGATCGATTGCGCGCGCCGCGACACGCGAACTTCGGCGCCCTTCGCGAGCAATTCGTCGACGATGTTGAGGCCGACGAAGCCGGTGCCTCCAATCACGAGAGCACGCATTAGCCGAGCGCTCCGCTCTCGATGAGGCGCGCACACTCGCGCCTGCGGATCTTGCCGCTGGTGGTGCGCGGGACCTTGCCAACGGCGCAGAAGCGAACATCGTCCGCCTTGACGCCAAGCACTTCGAGCAGCTCGGCGCGCACGGCCTTGGCGATCGCTTCGCGCTTGGCCGCGTCCGTGTACGACGTCTCCGCTACCACGACGAGATCTTCCGTTCCCGTCACCGGATTCGTACGCCCGAAGGCCGCTACCCCGCCCGTGCGCACGCCGTCGATCTCGCCGGCGATGCGCTCGACATCATACGGGTAGATGTTGCGGCCGCCTTTGATGATGAGTTCCTTCGCGCGCCCGGTGATGTAAAGCTGGCCGCCGTCGACGAAACCGAGATCCCCCGTGTGAAGCCACCCGCCCGACAGGGCCGAAGCACTTGCTTCGTCGTTTCCAAAGTAGCCATCCATGAGCGACGGCCCGGCCACACGCACTTCGCCGACCGTTCGCTCGGGAGCCACGTTGCCGTCCTCACCGAAGATCGCGACGGACATGCCGGCGATGGGCCGCCCGACGCTCACGGCGTGGTGCCCGCCTGAATTCGCGCTCGCATTCGTAACGACGCGGCCATCGCGTTCGAGCGCGGCACGATCGACCGCGAGGACCTGCATCCTCTCCTGATGCGATGGGAACGTGATCGCGAGCGTGGCCTCCGCCATTCCGTACACGGGCATCACCGCGTCGGCGCGGAAACCATGCGGGCCGAAGCGCTCGCGAAAGCGCTGGACCGTGGATGCATGGATGGGTTCGGCACCGTTCAATGCGTGGCGCAACGTTTCGAGATGCAGCCCCGACGTGTCACCCGGACGGGCGACGCACATGTCGTAAGCAAAATTCGGCGCCGCGGTGATCGTTCCGCCGACGCGCTGGATGAGATCCAACCAGCGATACGGCTTCATGACGAACGACTCCGGCGACATGACGTGGATTGGATAGGGATGGCAGATCGACATGAGGAGAACGCCGATGAGCCCCATGTCGTGGAACAACGGAAGCCAGCTCACGCCGACATCGCTCTCTGGGTGGAGATCGAGCCCGTGAGCCATCGAAAACGTGTTCGAAACGAGCGCGCGATGCGTGATGATGGCACCCTTCGGCCGTCCCGTGGTTCCAGATGTATATTGCAAGAATGCCGTTTCGCTTCCTCCGATCGACGGCAGCTCGATCGCCGTGGAAGCAACGCCGTCGAGATCGCCTTCCCCGATCACGTCGCCGAGCGTGGCTTTTGCCGCGGCATCCTTTGCAATGGCGTCGCGGATCCGTCCGTACGTGATCGTGACGCGCGCGCCGCAGTCTTTCGCGATGTGTGCGAGGTTGACGAGGTACCGATCCACGCTGCCAAACGTCATGGGCGTTGCGAGCGGCACCGGGATCGCGCCAAGGAGCATGGTTCCGAGCATGGCCTCGACGAAGGCATGACCGGTTGGCATGAGCAGCATGACTCTGTCACCGCGCCGCACGCCCCGACCGGCGAGGAGCTTCGACCAACGCAGAGCCGCGTCGAGCGCGACCTCCGCAGTCTTCTCGATCGTCTCGCGGCCGGTGTGAATCGTCACGAACGGCGCACGCGATCGGGCGGCGGCTTCGAACGCGGCGACCAGCGAATCGTGCGGAGGACGCACGTCAACGGGGCTCGACACGCGCGAAAGTGGGGTGGTCATGGACAGCGCCGCCACGCTACACCAAATCGCGCGCGCGGTTTGCCGAAATCAACCGATCATGCCGCACTGCGGCGGTTGCAGTGCGCGAAATTAAAAAGCCCTGCTCAGACCTTTAGAACACGTTTGATAACCGTCGCGAGCGACGCGAGGCCAAGGCGGGTCCGAGGAGCCCGCGTAAGCGTACTTTGCGGTACGTGCGCAGGCACCGCAGGACCCAACGAAGGCATCGCGGCGCGTAGCAGGTTAGCAAACGCGTTCTAACCCAAAACGAAGATGGCTGCATAGTGCAACGTGCTGCCACCGAGCACGAAGAGGTGCCAGATCTCGTGAAAGCCAAAGATGCGCGGGATCGGGTTCGGCCTCTTCGTTGCGTAGACGATGGCGCCGAGCGTGTACGTGATGCCGCCGGCGACAACGAGTGCGAGCGCGAGCCCCGGCAGCGCGCGAAATGCCGTGGTGCCTTTCACCAAGACGAGCCAACCCATCGCAACGTACGTCACCGTGTAAAGCACCCGCGGTGCGCCCATCCACGCGATGCGCATGAGGATGCCCAGAGCCGCGAGCACCCATAGCGTGACGAGCATCCATTGCCGCGTGCTGCCCTGAAACGCGCGCCAGAACACCGGCGTGCACGTGCCGGCGATGAAGAGAAAAATCGCGGAGTGATCGAGCTTGCGCAGTCGCTCGGTCACGCGCGCGCTTCCCGGGATGAGGTGATACGCCGAGCTCGCAGCGTAAAGCAGCAGCAGCGTGATCACGTACGCGATCGTGGGCACAAATACGTCGCTCGATCGCACGCGGATCAAGAGGGCGACGGCCCCGGCGCATCCGACGAGGAGACCGCCGAGATGGGTGTAGCCACTGATCGCATCGCGCACTCGGCAAGACATCGTTCGAACTCTGCGAGAGTTCATGTAAGCGCGCTGTCACTTGTCGGTCAGGATTGTCCCTGTCAAGGGCTGCTATTGTCACCGTTCTTCATGCCGGTCCCGAGTTCGCTCATCAAGGATCCCGTCATCGCCGGGCCGCTCGGCGGGCTCGTCTTTTCGGTCGTGCGAGCCAATTCTCCGATGATGGTCATGCGAGCCGTTCGCTGGTACCACGATCTCGCGCGTCTCGGTTTGCAGTTGCCATTTTTCATGGTCCACGACTTCGGCCTGCTTTACGCAGCGCCAAAAGAGCAGCTCGAGATAGGCCCTCGCCCGGGCACCGATGTCCTCGTCCAGCGCGTGGTTCCTGCGTTCCAGCAGCCGCCCGGCATCCCGCCACCACCCAAAGTCTCGTTATGGACGATCTACCGCAGCGTGCTCGGTGAAATCGCCGAGAGCGACGCGAGTTCGCGCGCACGAAGCCTGCGGCTCACAGACGATCTCGTCGTCGTCGTGCTCGCGCGCGTGCTCGGATCGATCGTTTCGCGAACGAACATGAAGGCTCCTTATGCCGCGAGCCTCCCGCTGGATCCGGAGATGGTGTGTGACATCGATCCCCAGCTCCCCCTTCTCTTCGCGAGCGTCTCGCGAACATTCGAGGCCGGTGCGCTCGATGCGCTCGCACGATCACGCTTGCACGTCCTCACGCTCGCCGACGCACTCGACCTCGATACGCTGCGCTTACTCGGGATGCTCGGTCCCGAGTCCACCGCCGCTGGAGCGCTCGCCCACGTCGACTTGCTCGCCGCGATTTCGAGCCCCGCGGCAAACGATATCGTCAACTTCTCTCTCGAACTCTTGCCGAGCGTGCTTGAAACGCGAAGCGCTCGAGCCGCAGGTACGCACGCCGTGCACGGCTACGCCGGCATCGGCACCAAAGGATCGTTCGACTCGCTCGTTTTGACCGAACTTGCATGGGACGACATCGAATTTTCGCGCCGCATGGTCGAAAACGAGCTCTTTTACTACACGCGCGAACAAGCGCCGGATGAAGCGCGCCGGCTGCATTACGTGCTCATCGATGCATCGGCATCGATGCGCGGCGACCGCCAAGTCTTCGCGCGCGGACTGGCGATTGCGCTTGGAAAAAAACTGCAGCTCGCAGGCGAAGAGGTGTGGATGCGCTTCTTCGATTCGCGGCTCTATGACGTGCAGCGGGCGCGACCCGGACAGCTTCCAGCAGCCTATCTCCTCGGCTTCAAGGGCGAGCGAGGTAGAAATCCGGCGCGCGTCTTCGCGCAGCTCGCCACCGAGCTCGCGCTCCTGCGCGCGCGTGATCAACGCGATCCCGTCGTGCATCTCATCACGCACGCCGCGCTCCACGTCCCGCGACAGCTCGTGCAGGAAATCAAGCAGAGCGCCCACCTCTTCGGCGTCTTCATTCTGCCGAGTGGCGGCGACCTCGATCTCGACTACCTCGATCTGCTCGAAGGACACGCGGTCGTCGACCATGCAACGTTGACAGAAAAGAGCGCACGCGCTCGAGCCGCGACAAAGATCGTCAACGACGCGTCCGACGTTGCCAATCGCATGCCACCATCCACCGCGAGACCAAACACCGCAAGACCATAAGCCCGGCGCAGAAGGTGCAGAGGGGGCTCCATGAGCCAATCCAGCGAAGCGAAATGCCCCATCCACGACACAATCGGTGGCGGAACGTCGAGCAGGCATTGGTGGCCGAACCAATTACGACTGGAGATCCTCCACCAACGCTCGTGTCTCTCCAATCCAATGGATAAGGACTTCGATTACGCGGCGGAGTTCAAGAGCCTCGACTTTGGTGCTGTCAAAAAGGATCTCGCGACGCTGATGACCACCTCCCAAGACTGGTGGCCAGCGGACTTCGGTCACTATGGCCCGTTGCTCATCCGGATGGCGTGGCACAGCGCCGGGACGTATCGCGTCAACGACGGGCGTGGCGGCGCTGGAAGTGGCCAGCAGCGCTTCGCTCCACTCAGCGGTTGGCCCGACAACGTCAACCTGGATAAGGCGCGCCGCCTGCTCTGGCCCATCAAACAGAAATACGGCAAAAAGATTTCGTGGGCCGACCTCATGATTCTCGCGGGCAACGTGGCTCTCGAGACCATGGGATTCAAGACTTTTGGTTTTGGCGGCGGCCGCGAAGATGTCTGGGAACCAGACCAGGACGTTTATTGGGGTGCCGAGAAGACGTGGCTGGGCGACGAGCGCTACTCCGGAGACCGGAACCTCGAAAACCCACTTGCGGCCGTTCAAATGGGCCTCATCTATGTCAACCCAGAAGGCCCCAATGGCAATCCGGATCCCATTGCTGCGGCCAAGGACATTCGCGAGACATTTGCCCGAATGGCAATGAACGACGAGGAAACCGTTGCCCTCATCGCCGGCGGCCACTCTTTCGGGAAAACCCACGGTGCCGGCCCCGCATCCCACGTGGGACCCGATCCCGAGGCGGCCGGCCTCGAAGAGCAGGGTCTCGGCTGGAAGAGCAGCTTCGGTACTGGCAAGGGTGCAGATGCAATCGGCAGCGGCCTCGAAGTCACGTGGACCACCACACCCACCAAATGGGGCAATGACTTCTTCCAACACTTGTTCGGCTATGAGTGGGAGCTGACGAAGAGCCCGGCTGGTGCATATCAGTGGAAGCCAAAAGGGGGTGCAGGGGCCGGAACGGTGCCGCACGCCCATGATCCGTCGAAGCGCATTGCCCCCACCATGCTGACAACGGATCTCTCTCTGCGATTCGATCCCGCATATGAGAAGATCTCTCGGCGCTTCATGGAGCATCCCGACGAGCTCGCGGACGCTTTTGCGCGCGCGTGGTTCAAGCTGACTCACCGCGACATGGGGCCGCGCGCGCGTTACCTCGGACCCGAAGTTCCTGCTGAGGAGCTCCTCTGGCAAGATCCGATTCCGCCCGTCCATCATAAGCTGATTGACGAGAAAGACATCGCATCGCTCAAGAGCAAAATCCTCGCTTCGAAATTGCCTATCTCGCAACTCATTGGAACCGCCTGGGCCTCGGCATCCACGTTCCGTGGCTCTGACAAGCGCGGGGGTGCGAATGGCGCGCGAATTCGTCTCGCGCCCGAGAATGCGTGGGAAGTCAACGAGCCTGCCCAGTTGACCAAGGTGCTGAAAGTACTCGAGAGCATCCAGGCCGATTTCAATCGAGCGCAGACGGGCGGCAAAAAAGTTTCGCTCGCGGATCTCATTGTCTTGGCTGGTTGCGCTGGCGTCGAGCAAGCCGCAAAGAACGCGGGCCACACCGTGACGGTTCCTTTTACGCCGGGGCGCATGGATGCCTCGCAGGCGCAAACCGATATCGCCTCGTTCGCGGTGCTCGAACCCGTTGCGGACGGTTTTCGCAATTACAAAAAGACCTCCACGGCCGCGACGGCCGAAGAGCTTCTCGTCGATCGGGCCCAATTGCTAACGCTGACTGCACCCGAGATGACGGTTCTCGTGGGCGGCATGCGCGTTTTGAATACGAATGTTGGGCAATCCAAATACGGTGTCTTTACGAAACGACCGGAGACGCTGACCAACGATTTCTTCGTGAATCTGCTCGATATGAGCACGGTGTGGACTCCGGTATCGGGGGATTTGTTCGAAGGGCGCGATCGCTCAACGGGTGCGGTCCGGTGGACGGGCACTCGCGTGGACTTGATCTTCGGATCGAACTCGCAACTCCGGGCACTGGCCGAAGTGTACGCAAGCTCGGACGCGCACGAGAAGTTCATCCACGACTTCATCGCCGCCTGGACCAAGGTCATGAACCTCGATCGCTTCGATCTCCCGAATCGAACTGCGGGCTAGCGTCCCCGTTTTGTTCCGCGGCTGCGCATCCCCTGAATGACCCGCGTTGGATCACGCGGAGGTGTTGCGCTCGCCCTGAGGGCGGCGCGGACGCGTTCGATCTCGGCGGTGTAGCGACCCTTAAGTTTTCCTTCAGAAAGGTTCTTTTCGATCGCTTCGCGCAGCTCGGGCATCTCGGTGCTCGACCACTCGACGAGCATATCGAACACGGGCGCGCCGTAGCGCGCTGCGATGACGGCGGGTGCCACGGAGAGCGCATCGACGAGCGCCTTTCGCCCCGGCCATCGCGCAGCCGATCGTGGAGCCTCACGCGCAAGGACATAGGCCTCGTTGAACCGCGCGAGGACGCGGTTGGCGTTCGTCGTGGCGGACAGCCACGCGCGATCCGTGAGCGCGAGGAGCACGGCCGCGGCTTGAAAGAACCCGTCCATCCAGTGCGCGACTTCGATCACGAGCGCGTCGCCCATGCCTTCGCCGATCCGCGCAAGCGCCATCGGCACGACGTCACGCACGCGAAAGCGCGGATCTTCGGCTGCATCGTGAAGCGTGCGAAGTACCCTGTCACGAATCGAGGGATCGCCCGCGCCGCGCGCGCCAAGACCGAGAACGCCGCAGAGTGGAAGGTACTCGAGCTCGGTTGCGCCGGGCGCTTCATCCGGGTGCAGGCCGGCCATCGTGAAGAGCAGTCGATCGGCCTTTTTTCCCAATGCGGCGCAGTCGTTCGCAAACGCGTGCGCGATCGTCAGGTTCGCGCGCGTTCCCGGCAGCCCCGAGGCGAGGCAAAGCTTTGCGTACAACGCGTCGAACCTGCCGCCGATGGCTTGATTCAGTGCCTCGATGAGCTGCTCACTACGAAGTTCCATAGTTCGCACGCCCGGGTGGAGTCGAACCACCGACCCGCGGCTTAGAAGGCCGCTGCTCTATCCTGCTGAGCTACGGGCGCGTGTAAGATCCTCTCTATAGCGTGGTTATCGCGCGGCTGGTAGTCCATCGGCGCCCTGCACCGTATGTTCTATCATTCACGCGCCCGTCGATGCATGTATCCTGCAATGGATCAGAACGTCAATGTGTAAGACAAATAGGGGCCGCCCGATACCTGCCCAAAGCGAATACGCTCGATCTCCTTTGCCGCGCGATATGTCCTCGGTGGAAGGATATACGGGAGCAGCGATCCAATGGCGCCCGTGCCCATGGCAACGAACACGCGCGCACTGCGTTCGGTATCGGACCACTCTGGTTTGAGGGTGCCGAGGAAGATGAAATCCATGGCAGGTGCTGTTGCCGTTGCGACGAGCGTGATCGCAACGGCCATGGGCCACGCCGCGCGCACGCTACCTTCCGGGGGGGATCCATAAGCCCAATTGGGATCGCACTTTGGCAGTGACAAATAACCGCCACCCAGAAAGCCACCCCAGAAAAGACCAATAAGACCCGGACCCATAAGGCGAATGCCAGGCTGGCCGGATTGCTTGAAAACCGCGAGATTCAAATATTCACTCCCGACGAGGCCGAGCGCCATCGCACCCGTGTAACGCCAATCGAACTCCGAGGCTCGGGCGCAGAGCTCGATCTCGCGTGTCTGGCGCGGTCGGATGTCGGTGGCCGCATAGACGTAAGCCGGCGGTTCGTCGGGCGAGATAGCGTTTTGCGGCGGTGCGGGCGGAGTGTCCACGGCGCGCACCTTATCACCGATCTTGCCGGCCGAGTCCAAACGGGCTTTTGTGCCGTCCCATGACGGCTGATCCGCACATCTTTCGCGAGTACGACATTCGAGGCATTGCCGACCGAGATCTTTCGAACGAGATCGCCGAAAGCATCGGTCGTGGTTTCGGATCCATGCTGACGCCGAAAGACGGCCGACCGCTGCGCCTCGCAGTCGGGCGAGATTGCCGGCTCTCGAGCCCGCGGCTGCACGAAGCACTCGTGCGCGGCCTCGTGAAAGCGGGCGTGCACGTGCTCGACATCGGAGTCGGACCAACGCCGCTCCTTTACTTTGCCGTGCACCACTTGAACGCGGGCGGTGGCATCCAGATTACGGGCAGTCACAATCCCGCCGACGAAAACGGCTTCAAGATGATGAAGGGGAAGGCGAGCTTCTTCGGCCCTGACATTCAGAACCTCAAAGACGTCCTCGCCAACAAAACGTGGGGCGCCGAGGCAGCCGGGAAGGTCGAATCGATCGACGTGCAGAATGCATATGTCGCCGCGATGAAGGAGCACTTCGACTTTACGGGCACGTCGCTCAATTTCGTCCTTGACGCCGGCAACGGAGCGGGCGGTCCCCTCGCCCTCGAGGTCATGAAGGCGCTCGGTTTGTCGCCCGACCCGCTCTTCTGCAACATGGATGGCAACTTCCCAAACCACCATCCTGACCCCACGGTCCCAAAGAATCTCGACGCGCTCATCGCGCGCGTGCGCGAGCTGGGCGCGCGTGTTGGCCTGGCCTTCGACGGCGATGCCGATCGGCTCGGCGCGGTCGACGCGAGCGGCAACATCATCTGGGGCGACAAACTGATGATCCTGTTCTCGCGCGCGCTGCTCGCGGATCGCCCGGGAGCCACGATTCTCGGCGAAGTGAAGTGCTCGCAGACGCTCTACGACGACATAAAAAAACACGGCGGAGAGCCCGTCATTTGGAAAACTGGACACTCCCTCATCAAAACGAAGATGAAAGAGACGGGCGCGCTGCTCGCGGGGGAGATGAGCGGACACCTCTTCTTCGCCGATCGCTATTTCGGTTACGACGATGCGATGTACGCGGCGCTGCGTCTGCTCGAAATTCTCGCGAAGGATCCGCGTTCGCTCGCCGACATGCTCGCAGACGTGCCGAAGACATTCACCACACCGGAACTTCGTGTCGACTGCCCTGACGCCGTGAAATTCAAGGTCGTCAAAGCCGTGACGGACCATTACGAGGCAAAGGGCTACGAGGTCCTCGACATCGACGGCGCGCGCGTCAAGTTCCCGACCACGGGATCGGCTCCCAAATGGGGGCTCGTTCGCGCATCGAACACCGGCCCCATCCTCGTCATGCGGTTCGAAGCGGGAACCGAAGCCGAGCTCCAAGCGATCCGAAGCGAGGTCGAAGGCGTCGTTGCTGACGAACGCGCGAAGTTCGTCAGCGGATGACGTCCGCCGCGCCACCCATCGCCTGGACGATCGGCTCGGTCGTCAAATGGGCAACGGATGATTTCCGTGCAAGATGCATTGAAAATCCGCGGCTCGACGCCGAGCTCCTCGTCGCTTTTGCGCTCGGGATCGACCGGATGCGCGTCATCATCGACGCCGAGCGCCCGCTCGACAGGAGAGAGCTTGCGCTCCTTCGCGATCTCGTCCGACGGAGGCGCGCCCACGAGCCCCTCGCGTATTTACGCGGCGAGCGCGAGTTCTACGGGCTGCATTTTCGCGTCGACAAGCGCGTGCTCGTCCCGCGCCCCGACACCGAGACGCTCGTCGACGTCGGTCTCAGGCGAACGGCACACGTGTCGCTCTCGATGCGCCAGCTCGATCTCTGCACCGGCTCGGGCTGTGTCGCGATCGCCATGGCGCACAGGCGGCCGTCGGCCAACGTCCTGGCGGTCGACGTGAGCGCAGACGCGCTCGATGTCGCGCGTGACAATGCGCACAGGCTCGGCGTCTACAACGTCGGGTTCTTCGAGGGAGATCTGTTCGCGCCGACTCCTTCTTGCTCATTCGATCTCGTCACCGCGAACCCGCCGTACATCCCGACGGGCGAAATCGACTCCCTCATGTCGGACGTGAAAGACTTCGAGCCTCGTATCGCGCTCGACGGCGGACGCGACGGACTCGAGCTGATTCGGCGCATCGTCGCGGACGCGCCCGCGCATCTCGTTCGGGGCGGAGTGCTCGCGATGGAGATCGGCGCGGGCGAAGCCGGAGCCGTTGCCGCGTTGTTCGCCGAGCGAGGTTTTCGAGACATCAAAACAGACCGCGACTTCGCAAAGATCGAGCGCGTCGTCAGCGCTGTTTGGGAGCCGAGATGAAGAGGCTCGCACTCTTAGAGCGAGTTCGACAGCCTGCTGCGCGAAATCGATTCGCTTCGATGGCGCCTTCGGCGCTGTCGGCCCGCCTACGGCGGGACCTCAGGTGGGCGCTGCGGTGCCTGCGCACGTACAAAAAGTACGCTTTCGCGGGCTTCTCGCGCTCCGCCCTAGCCTCGATTCGCTCGCGACGGCTGTCGAACTCGCTCTTGTTCTTTGCGATGTTGCTCGTCGTCACGAACGCTTCGTCCCGAGAGTCGACGGCTCCACCCGAAGCCATCCGTGTATCTTACACCATGCCGATGCCGGGCGCAGACGGGTGGCGTGCATCCGGGCAGGATGCCATCCGCGGCATCACCATCGGGCCGATCGAAAACGCCTATCATCCCGACGTCGGCTACGGCAGCGCAGCGTACGCACGCACGCTCGACGAGTGCGTTCGCATGGGCGCCACGTGGGTGGCCATCACGCCGTTCGGTCGCGTCGGCGATCTCCAAGGGCTCGGCGTCGACCCGACCTTCGAGAGCCCTTTCTCGAAGAACAAGAGAGATGTCGCGCGCGCGATCGCCATGGCGCATGCGCAGCGCATACGCGTCATGCTCGTGCCGCATCTCTGGGTCGAATCAGGGGAGTGGCGCGCGAAGATCGATCCGCCAACGGACGCCGCATGGGATGCGTGGGCAAAGAGCTACGGCGCGTTCGTGCGCGCGTGGGCTGCGGTCGCCGAGAGCACACACGCCGATCTCTTTTCCGCAGGCGTCGAGCTCCGATCCTGGGTCACCACCCCGCGCGCGAAAAGCTTTGCGGCGCTCGTTCGCGATTTACGTGCAATCTACAAGGGGCCGATCACCTACTCGGCGAACTGGGACGATGTCGAAGATACGGTCATCCTCGGTGAGCTCGACATCATCGGGATCAATGCATTCTACCCGCTTGCCCAGGAGGACGGCGCGACGTTCGACGCGCTCCGCGAAGGCGGCGTGCGTGTGCGCGATCGGGTGAACAGACTTGCCAACATCTGGCACAAACCCATCTTGTTCACGGAAATCGGCTACACGACGCGTCCCAATCCGGCGATACGCCCGTGGGAGTGGCCGGATGCGATGCGTGGCGTGCGCGTCGACGTCCAGTCGCAGGCAGAAGCGTACCTTGCGCTCCTCTCACCGCTGCTCGACGAACCCGCATTCATGGGAGCATTCGTTTGGCGCGTCTACGCCGATCCGGACGATGTCTCGCAGGAGGCGGAATGGGGATTTTCACCGCGCGGAAAGCTTGCGGAGCTCGTTGTACGCGATGCATTTGCGGCATGGTGGGCTGGAGACGCGACAAGGAAATATGGTTGGGCAGAGGCCGCGCACATCCCCGGAATATATTAGATGCACGCGTGCAATTCGTTCATGTCGCCGTCGCCGTCAAAGACCACGTCCACGATCAGATCATGTCGCCGTTAACGAAACGACGCACAATCAATGGCTTTTCGCGCCCAGCGCTGGATGGCGACGACCGCCACTCGAAAGCGAAGCGTGACAGCCGTCGAGTAGGGGCGCAGCATGCTGCGCCCCTACGGCTCTGTGGAAATCGCGAACATGGCCGGGAAACATCCCCTCAACCGTCGAAAATGGAATCGCAGATGTGTGCGTCGTTGCCGACAAAGCCACCGTCGACGGTATGCGCGTCGCAAAAACCACCACCACGAATCTGATTAATGAGCTCGAGGACCGCGGCGTTCGACCACTCGCGCGCGCCATCGAAGCGGGCCACGATGACGCCACGTTTGTCGATAATCCATGTTTCCGGAAAGAGCTTCGTCCCGAATTTGTCCGCGGCGGTTTTGCCCTCGGGATCCATCAGAATCGGAAATGGCGGCTCTCCCCGAAGGATCGACGTGATCGCACCGACAGCTTCCTCGGCGGTCTCGTCGGTGGAAACCGTGAGCACGGCAACATCGTTCATGGGCTGCAGGATACGCGTCAAATCGGCAATTTCTGGCACCTCCTCCATGCAGGGAGCGCACGTGCGCGTCCAGAAATTCAGCACAACGACTTTGCCTTTGTACGAGCTGAGCGACACGGTCTGACCCGCGACATCCTGGAGTTCGAGGTTCGGTGCAGGGCGCTCTCTACCCGCATAGTCCGGACGAAGAAGGCATGTCGCGGCGCAGCGACGACGCGACTCGCCTTCCTTCGCGACCGTCGTGAAGCTGAAAATGCCGATGGCGGCGACAACGGCGAATGCGATCTGTGCAATCCTCGCGATCGGCAGCCTCTTGCTCGTTTCGTTTTTGCCACTCACGGCGCGCGACTCTCGCACATATCGAGGATCACGACGAGTGCATTCATGCTTAACTCCGATGCTCGTGCTCGCGGAATGCATGCTGCATCGCTGAGCTGCTTCCGGGGAGGTTGAATTCATGAGAGTCCGCGCGACATATCTGTCCACGGTGGCTCTGACCACCGCGATCGTTTTTGCGTGTTCATCCAATACGCAGCAGGACGTAAGCCATGGGGGAGACGATGGGAACGCAACGACCATATTTTCCATCGCCGGAGCTGACTTCACCGGAAACTCCGTACGTATTTGTGGGTCGCGCCCCGCACCGGATCCGAAATACCGCTGCGACTGGTCGCTGACGCCCACCGTTGACGCGGGCGAGGATGCAGGCACGGCATGCCCATGTTTCAACTTCACGGCGGATGGCAACCTCGCGGACGATGCCGGAGCGCCTGTGGTCGTGACGGGCCTCTGTCCGTCGATAGATTTTCCGCCCGCGGACTGGAGTTTCCAATACCAGATTTTCTCCGCGCCGGATTGTGCTGGCACCCAACTCAACGACGGGACACACAATTTCACCTGCTACGACTCGCGCGATATCGCAACTCGAGTCAACCCGAACCTAACCGTGGAGGCCCTCAACTCAGGGCTCAATACGAACCACATTCTCTGCAACACGGACAATGCATCGAAAGACTTCAATTTCGGCAGTTGTGCGTCCACCACCACGGCCGCGGATACTGTCATGGGCAACGTCCGCTACGATTGCGGCTGTATCTTGGTGGAGGGCACCTGCAGTTGCGGGACGGGAGGCATCACCGCCAGTGACCTCGAGGCTGGCTGTTTGTTCGATCCCACGACGTGCGAAATCACTTGCCCCGGACCTATTCCGCCGAACATGGGCGTGCCCATGGTCTCGATGTCCATCTTGATGGACGGACCGAGCGTCCTCGCGTACGTTCCCCATGGACAGTGGGAGGGAATTGGCACGGAAGAAACAGGGGTGGGGGTTGTCAGTGTCGAAGGCACGCCGATCACGCCGGTACACATTTCCACGCCCAACCCCGTCAATTCATGCTCGTCGAACTCGATCACGGGCACCACGGTGTGCACCGCCAACGGCACCGACGTTTATTTGATCAGCGGCACGACGTTGACGGGCACCCTAACAAGTGGAGGAACGGGAGAAATCGCGATGTTCGAGGGCACCTGCACCACGTGCGGGGTGGTGGTGGACTCCGTCCATAATCGCGCGGTCCTTGGGGTCTCTATTGGCGGCGGCGGGGCCGGACCCGCAGGATTTCAGATCTTGAATCTGAACACCCTCACGCTCCGTACCCCCTTCTTGTCACAAAACATCGCTCAAGTGATTTCAGATGGTTGGTCGGTGGATCCCATTCGTAACCTGATTCTGTCAGCGAACACGTTAAAAAATTACGAGATCATCCACATTGCCAACCCGACGGTCCCGGCGTTCTTCGAGAACTACGATTTCGCGGGGACCAGCGGCTTGCTATCGGCGTCCGTCGACGTCTCCACCGGAATCACCTTCGCCCCCGGATCTGATTCGTACATTGCCGACCTGTCGCAGGCGACCTTGATCCCCGGATCCCCCGGGACATGGGACGCACCGCATCAATATCAAGAAGGGTTCCCCGAGGGAGACCCGCCGAATAGCGGCGATCCCCGCATGATAGCCATCGCTCAAGGAACCCATATTGGAATTGTGAATGGGTTCGGCGACGACGGCTCCAACATAATCCTTGCGGCTCAACTTCCGTCCACGGGAGGCACGGGCACACCTGCGCTCGTGGATTGGGTTTCTTGCAGCATTGGCGCGAACGAGGGTTCCCCCAAAATGGGGAACTTGCCTTTCACGACAACAGCCTACACGAGTCCGAATACCGGCCACGCGATGGGTGTGGTCGGCGACGAAAATGGCAACAACCTCACCCTTGTCGATCTGACGGAGATGCTCGATCCCACCATTGTACCGAGGACAAGCGGACCTGGCCTTGGTCACGCGTGTGTTGCGGGCACGCTGCCGGCCTCGGTGCTTCGCACCGTCAGCGTGCCCTAGCCTCGCGTCTTGAACGCGCACGTAGCGAGACCTTGAGTTCCCATCCGAAAACGTCGCGAGCGACGCAAAGCTAGACCGCTTTCAAGTTGACGCGAGGTCGAGGCGGGGCCGAGGAGCGGACCGGAACAGCCTTGAAGGGCTTTGAGGACCGCACCGCAGGCCCCAACGATGAGATCGCGTCAACTTGAAAGCGGTCTAACGAGGCCGACCGAACAATACTCGGAGTATTTTGAGGGAGGCCGAACGACGATTTGTGGCGCGCAGCAGTTTTCGGAGGGGAACGAACTAATGGATGCAGCGGCCACCCGTTGCCCAGTATTTGTTTTGTGCGGGGAACGAGTAGTAGCCGCCAATCGCGTGTCCCTGCCATGATCCGCTGCGCGACCAGTTCACCGTTGTACCACTGCCCGTTGGATACGTCATATTGAACACGTTGCCCCCGAGATCGGCATGGCCCGTCGCGGAATTGCCCGACGGGAAGCGCCCCGGCGGTGAAATAAAGATGGAATAGTCGGTGGCGACCATATCCGCGCCGCCCCAGTAGTTGTA
>WQYX01000054.1 GCA_009781005.1 Polyangiaceae bacterium
ATGGGAATGGTGCGCCCTCGCCAGCCCCGGAAGCATCCCTTCGAAGCTGCGACGCATGCGCGCCAATATCCTCGACTTCGTCCTGCCTGAACGTCGTTCCAAACGACGTTTCCCACGCGCCGTAAAGCTCAAAATGAGCAACTACCCTCGCAAACGACGGACCGCTCCTCTCGCTAAATGAGCGGCATTGGGGCTAGATGTTTGATTGTTCGGGTGCATAACCAAGGTTTGACCCGAGCCAGCGCTCGACCTCACTCCGCGCCATGCCCTTGCGTGCACTGTAATCACCGACCTGATCTCGATAGATCTTGCCGAGTGTGAAGTAGCGCGATTGGGGATGCGCGAAGTAAAGACCACTGACGCTTGCGCCAGGCCACATGGCGAAGGATTCGGTGAGGGTAATACCGGTGTTTTTCTCGGCATCGAGCACCGCCCAGAGCGCGGCCTTCTCCGTGTGATCGGGATATGCCGGATAGCCTGGGGCGGGGCGAATGCCACGGTACTTTCCAGCGATGAGATCGTCGTTCGACAAATTCTCATTCTGAACGAAACCCCACGCCTCGCGCGCACGTGCGTGGAGGTATTCGGCAAATGCTTCGGCCAGCCGATCGGCAAGAGCTTCAGCCATGATGGCATTGTAGTCGTCGTGCGCTCCCCGTAGCTCGTCGCGAAACTCCGTCAGGCCGAAGCCGGCGCTGACGGCGAATGCACCGAGATAGTCGCGTAGATTCGTCGACTTTGGCGCAATGAAATCCGATAGCGAAAGGTTCGGTGTGCCGTCATCTTTTGCAGTTTGCTGGCGGAGGAAGTGAAAACGGCGGAGTACGGTTGTGCGCGTCTCGTCCGTATAGAGTTCAATATCGTCGTCCGCCGCGTTGGCCGGAAAGAAGCCGAAGACGCCTCGCGCGGTGAGCCTTTTTTCGGCGACGATCTTGTCGAGCAGCGCGTTTGCGTCGGCAAGGAGTTTTCTCGCGGGCTCGCCGTATTTCTCATGTTTGAGGATACGTGGGTAGACGCCCCGAAGTTCCCACGCGTGAAAAAATGGTGTCCAGTCGATATATGCACGCAGGGTTGCGAGCGGCATATCGTTGATGACGCGAGCTCCGGTGAAGCTTGGCTTCGCAATGTCCTCCTCCTGCCAAACAAGAGGCATGCAGTTCTTTCGTGCCTGCTCGATGGGAAGGAAAGTGTGTTTTGACTCGCTGCTGTGCAGGCGCCGAAGCTTTTCGTTGTCTTGCTCGTGCTGCTCGACGAAGGCGGCGCGCGTATTGTCGCGCAGGAGGCTCGTTGTTACGGCGGCTGCACGGCTCGCGTCGAGCACGTGGACGACGGGCTCACGGTACAAGGGTGTGATTTTCACGGCCGTATGCGCGCGGCTCGTGGTGGCGCCGCCAATGAGCAGCGGAATCTTGAAACCCTGGCGCTCCATCTCGCGCGCCACGTGCGTCATCTCCTCGAGCGACGGTGTGATGAGGCCGCTCAACCCGATGACGTCTGCGCGCTCCTCCTTGGCGCGCTCGAGGATCTTCTCACATGGGACCATGACGCCCATGTCGATGACTTCGAAGTTGTTGCACGCGAGCACCACACCGACGATGTTTTTGCCAATGTCGTGAACATCGCCTTTGACGGTGGCGAGAACGATCTTGCCTTGCGTTTTGACCATGTGTCCCGCTTCGGCAAGCTTCGCTTTTTCGGCCTCCAAGAACGGCGTGAGATATGCGACGGATTTCTTCATCACGCGCGCGGATTTCACGACTTGCGGGAGGAACATCTTCCCGGCTCCAAAGAGATCACCCACCATGCTCATGCCGTTCATGAGCGGGCCTTCGATGACCGCGAGCGGCCGCCCGAGTTTGCTTCGCGCTTCTTCGGTGTCCAACTCGATGTACGTATCGATTCCTTTGATGAGTGCGTGTGCAAGGCGTTCCTCGACGGTTGCTTTGCGCCACTCTTCTTCTTTCTTTTCACTCGCCTCGGCAGAAGTGCCTTTGGCTTTGAGTTTTTCGCCGAAATCGACGAGACGCTCGGTGGCGTCGCGTTTGCGATTCAGAAGAACGTCGAGGACGAGTTCGCGGAGCTCAGGATCGATCTCCTCGTAGACTTCGAGCATGCCCGCATTGACGATTCCCATGTCGAGGCCGGCCTGAATGGCATGGTAGAGAAACGCCGAATGCATGGCTTCGCGGACGCGACCATTGCCGCGGAAGCTGAAGGAGATATTCGACACGCCGCCACTGACCTTGGCGTGCGGAAGGTTTTTCTTGATCCACCGCGTGGCCTCGATGAAGTCGACGGCATAGTTGTCGTGCTCCTCGATGCCCGTCGCAATCGTGAGGACATTCGGGTCGAAAATGATGTCTTCTGGCGGGAAACCGAGCTCTGTCAGGATACCGTAGGCGCGCTTGCAGATGCGAATCTTGTCTTCGTAGGTCGCTGCCTGCCCTTTTTCGTCGAATGCCATGACGACCACGGCGGCGCCATAACGAAGGATGGTTTTTGCATGCGCGCGAAAGATCTCCTCGCCCTCCTTGAGTGAAATCGAATTGACGATCCCTTTGCCTTGGAGGCATTTGAGGCCAGCTTCGATGACGTCCCACTTGGAGGAGTCGATCATGAATGGGACTTTTGCGACGTCCGGTTCTCCCGCGAGCAGGAGAAGAAACCGCGTCATCGCGATTTGCCCGTCGATCATCCCTTCATCCATGCAAATATCGATGACGTTTGCGCCGTTATCGACTTGCTGGCGTGCGATTCCAACGGCTTCTTCGAATTTGCCTTCTTTGATGAACTTTGCGAACAAGGGTGATCCGGCGACGTTCGTGCGCTCGCCGATCATCATGAAAACGCCACTTTGTTGCGTGAAGGGTTGCGAGCCCGACAAGCGCAGCGGGCGCGTCTCTCGGGGCAACTCGTTTTCCGGAAGCTTGCGCGGCGGACGGCCCTCCAGCGCTTTGGCAATCGCGGCGATGTGTTCGGGGGTATTGCCGCAACAGCCGCCGGCGATGTTGAGTAGGCCGCCGTCTGCAAACTGAGTCAGAAACCGCGCCATGTCCGCTGGCGCGAGATCGAAGCCCGTGGCTGACAATGGATTTGGCAGCCCCGCATTCGGGTAACACGAGATGGCTGCTCGTGCTTTGCTGGAAAGCTCCTCGAGGAATGGATACATCGAGTCCGGGCCGAGCGAGCAATTGAGTCCGATGGATAGGGGCTTGACGTGCTCCACCGCGGTCCAGAGCGCCTCCACGGTTTGCGCGGAGATCATGGTCTCGCCACCGCGTCCGACGGCTGCAGAAATCATGACGGGCAGCTTCTTCTTGTCCTCTTCGAAGACTTCTTCGATGGCAACGAGCGCCGCTTTCGCGTTGAGCGAATCGAAGATCGTTTCAACGAGAAGCACGTCCACGCCCCCGGCGATGAGCGCGCGCACCTGTTCGGCATAGGCGGCTTTGACTTGGTCGAAGGTGACGACACGGAAGCCTGCATCGTCGGCGTCGGGTGAATTCGACAGTGACACCGTAAGCGGCCCGATCGCGCCTGCGACGAAGCGGGGGCGGCCGGTTGCCTGGCCGATGCGATCCGCCCACTCGCGGCATTGGCGTGCGGACGTTTCGTTGATCTCCCAAGCGAGATTGCGCAAAAACGCGTTGTCGATGACGGTTTGGTAAAATGCAGGATCCTTGCGCCCGCCGTGCTCGCGCGGATCGTCGACGAAGAATTCACTCTGACCAATGCTGGTCGCGCTGAACGTGTTCGTCTCGACGATGTCCGCGCCCGCTTCGAGAAAACGCCGGTGGATGTCACCGATCATGGCCTGTTGCGTGAGCGAGAAGAGATCGCCGTTGTTGAGCAGATCCTTCTTCGCGTCTTTGAAGCGGGCGGTGCGGATGTCCGCTTCCTTCATGCCATACGTGCGGATGGTGGTACCCATCGCGCCATCGATGATGGCAATGCGATTCTGAAGGAGCTTTTCGAGGGGATGAAGGGAAGGGGGGATGACTGCCATGGATCAATCGGCTCCGCGCAGCTCGTCGCGGAAGGCGCGGAGCGCCGCGTGCTGATCTCGTTGTACGGCGTAGTGCGCGATACGCGTGAGATCGACTTCGGGAAAGACCTCACTCGAAGTGATCTCTTCGTATGCGGAGCCGCGCAGGACGAATATGCGAAAAGCGCCGGACTCGAAAAGCCATATTTCGCGAATCCCCAGACCACGATAAACTTCGAGTTTGTCAATGGTTCCGTGCGTGACGACGACTTCGAGCGCCATGTCCGGCACCTCGCGATCTGCGCCGCGGCAATAGCGTTCGTCAGGCTCGAGCCCGCGTTTCTTTTCTTCTTTTCGAAATGTCATGGACCCATATCCGAAAAGAGGAATATCGCGTTCTAGGCAAAAGAGCTCGAGAAGTCGTGCGATTTGCGTTTTGTCGACTTCGTGCTTGCGGGACGTCACCATGATCTCGAGGACTCCATCCAAGTACGTCATCCGGACGCCGGAGCTATCCACCGAGTCGCGAAGCACGACGTACGTTGACCATGGCACGTTCATGAGCAGGATGCGCTGCTCTTCCTGGGGCGAAGGTGCGTGGAAGGGGAAAGATACTGCCGCGGCCATATGTGTGCAGCATAGGCCATGCGCGCGCGAATTAGGAGATCACGTTGCACTCACCTCGAGCGTCATCTTCGCGCGTCGAAGTCGCGTCACGAGGCAGTCTCCCATCGCTGACGCAGGTGTGAGAACCCCGGCGCGCTTCGGCAAGAGATCCCCGTCTTCCGCGAGGCAGAGCGCCGACTCACCGAGCATGGTGGCGGTCTCCCCGTAACCGGGGTCCGTGTTGCCAGCGACGAGCGCGTCGAGGCGGAGCCTCTCGTGACCCTTGTTGCCTCTCGTGGTCTCACCGATCAGGCGCACTTCGAACGAGCCGCGATCGCGCTGCTCTTTCGTCGGCCCCTCGCCGGGCTTGGGCAACACGCGTCGAGCGAGCCAATTTCGCGTGGTCGGAATGGCCATCGCAAGGGCGAGACCCGCAAGTCCCGCCGTGAACGCGGACGCCATCGCGAAGCCTTTGGCGCTGAGCGGAAAGCTCATCGCCTCGTCGTAGCGGAACGAATCCGGCGCCCCGCCGTAACCGAGAAGCGCGCCCGAGCGGCGCACGACGCGCGTGTTGATCCCCGACATGATGAAGGGCGCGGTAAAGCCTCCGATGTCGCGGTCGAAGCGCACCATGTTCTGGTCGTTGACAACGGGTGTGCGCGTTTCGGGATCTGGGTTCAGCGCGTACGGGTTCGCGAGCATGTGCCGGACGTCGCTCCGATGGTTCACGTCCTCCATGAGCGCAATCATCGACGAGATGGTGCCGCCGCTGACGCGGCCTTTGATCTTCGTAGCAAAACCCTTTGCCCATGCGAGATCGCGTCCCTCGGCACGCGCGCGCAGGGCGAGCATGAAGACGCCGAGGTCGAACGGGACCGAGTCGAACCCGCAGGCGTGCACGATCTTCGCGCCCGTTCGTTCTGCGAGTGCATGCGACGCATCGATGGAGGCGCGGATGAACGGCACCTCGCCGGCCAGATCGCAGTAGTGCGTGCCGTGGCGAGCGCACGTTCCGGGAAGCATGTTGCCGTACTTGGCGAAGGGCCCCGCCGCCGTTGCAACGACGCGTGCGCGCGCAGCGAGCACGTCGAGCGAAGCTCGATCGAGTCCGTTGGCAACGACGATCGGAAGATCCGCGAGTCTACTGTCGATGCCTTCGAGATCGCTGCGGACAGCTTCGAGCTTCTCACGATTTCGTCCGGCGATGGCCCAGCGCAGCTTCGGGCTTCGCGTGCGCGCCAGGTACTCGGCAACCAATTTGCCCGTGTAGCCCGTCGCTCCAAAGAGGATCACGTCGTAGATGCGCTCGTTCGTCATCGGTATTTATCTCGCGCATGCTGGAGGATGTTCGCAATGCGTCGAACGATCTCCGGCGGTTCGATGACGTGCGCGGCGTCGCCGTACGACAGGATCCAGCCGATCGCCGCGTCCGTGTTGACGAGTGGCAACGAGAGCCTCACGCGTCCGTCTTTGGACATGGCAATTTTCTGATCGCGGCTCCACTTCTTGCTCTTGATCTCGTCGGCAACACGCGCGTCGAACTCGATGATGATGCGCGCCGTAGCGGCTCGCCCGCTGACACCAAACTCGCCATGGACATAGTTGTTGGCGTCGAAGTCGCGCGGCAGCTCGAAGTGTTCGGTTTCGCTCGCGCGGATCTCGGTCATCGCGTCGATCACGAGGACTTCGACATCGTCGCTGCCATCGCGGCCTTGCGCGCGCGCGCCGTGGATGCCGAGAACATGGATGATGCCCTTGTGCAGGATGAGAGCGTACGGGCAGAAGACGACGCTCTCCGTTCGTCGATCGGGGGGGGGCGTTCGCGGGCGATAGCGGAGCACGCGCAGATCGGCGACCGCGCGAAAAAGCTCGTCGAGATCTTCGCCGCGCGCCGCGTAGCTGCGCGGTGTCGGTGGGACCCAGAAGAAGCGCGATTCGAGGTGCCGCTCGCCGGAGATTTCAGCTTTGCCGGACGCGCGGAACGGTGTCTTTGCGATCTGTTCGATGTGACCGAGGGCAATATCGACTTCGTCGAAGAGCGCGGAGCCTTGGAGCACGTCGAGCGAGCGTCGCATGGCGAGGATCGCGTAGGCCTGCGCGCGCCGCAGCGGCACGGCGCGACCGCGTTCGCTGGGCTTGATGCGCCAGAGATGCGGGCCGCCAGGTTTGGTCTCGATGGACTCGAGCTCGGTGACCTCGTGGAGCTCTCGAAGGTAGCGGCGCACCGATCGCTGCGTGATGCGCAGCATGCTCGCGAGATCGCCAAGCGTAAGACCGCGCGGTTCGTTCTCGAGCAGGCCGCGCAGCTTGTCGACACGCCGGTGTTGCGTGAAACGGCCCACGGGGCGCCCAACCTTGGGTGTCCTCGGTCTCGCCACACGCATTGGCCGTGTGGCGGGCGGTGCGACGTTCGATCGGGGAGGCAGGGAGATCGGCACGAGCTACCTTTGGCGTGCGTCACGGAAGCGGAGGACCACCCTCGCGGGCGTCATGCCATACCGCGCGAACGGTTACGAGGTTGTCCTCGAGCGTGAAATGAACTCGACTCTGTAGGTCAATGCTGCGCCCGAATTCGCGCGAGCACTTCATCCGTACTTGCCCCTGTACCCGGAACATGCGTTCGAATCGACTCGGCAAGAAAGCCGTAGAGGCGAGCGCGCTCGGCAGCGTCGAGTTCGTCGACGTCGTCCGCGGGAATGAGCTCAATTTCGGTCCCATCAGGCAGTGAGCTCGGCTCATCAAGGATGAGGCGGCCTCCTCGGACTCGGGCTCGAAGTGCGTTTGACATAATCAAATATATAACACCAATTTCACGGCGTTCTCGGCGGAGGCGGGACGGGATACGGCGCCGCCGCCGCGGGCTGAACGTCGGGCCTGCCGAGCGTGCCGCCAACACGAAGGCTGTAATATCCATCAGCGGTCTTCGAGCGCGCCACCTTGGGGTCCATCTCGATGAGCGGCTTGTCGTTACTGCCCGGGGTGCCAAAGAGCGATTTGGTTTTTTCGTCTTTGCTGCGGTAGCTGTCGTTGATCTTGAGCTTCAAGCTCACGTCGAGATGCGCATCCGTCGCAATGTCGCGCAAGAGCACGCGTCCGTCACCGGTGACGTCGACGTCGCCGCCCGAAGCGCCGATCTTCGACAGCCTGAGCACGCCGTCCTTGGCTTCACCCGTTGCCGTGAAGGTGCCGACCTTGAGCCGCGGCAGCGAGACCGGTCCTGTGGGCATCTTGATGGTGAGCTCCTTCGCATTGCCAGCGACCATGTCGTGGATCTCGAGGTTCACGTTGCCGTTGCCCTTCGACGCTTTGCCCTCGGGCAGATCGAGCTTCAGCGTTCCGGACAGCTTGCCTTCGAGAGGAAATCCGATGTTCGCGGCGATCGCGTCCACTTTGCTGATGTCCACGCCGTCGAAGGTGACGTCCACGACGCGGGCTTTGCTGCTGTCTTCGAAGTTGCCTTTCGCGCTGCCATCGAAGGCGTCGATCGAGAAGCTTACGTTCTTGGTTCCGACGAGGAGAGGCAGAAGAGAGACGCGCAAACGAACTACGTCGAACATGATCTCGACTGCGCGCTTCTGCGGATCGTTCGATGGCGACACGAGTCTGACGCCCTTGGCTCTGATGCCCGGGAAGAACCACGAATCGAGTTCGTCGATCGAGAGCTCTTGAGGGCTCTGCGACGCGTGCTGTTGCGCGTTGAATGTCGTGACGATGCGCTCCTTCAGCGCGTCGTAGGGGAACGTCCACGACAGAAAAACGAGCAGGCAAAAGAGGTAGAAAACCGGGTAGCCAGCCTTCGGTGCGAAACGGCGAAGACGCTCCTTCCACACTTCGTTCATGGCTTTTTCTCGGCAGGTGGCGTCGCAGGCGCGCCAGGTTGATCGCCGGATTTGTCGGACGGCATCTCGTTGCGATCGAAGGCAGACAAGCCGACTTCGACGTCGAAGGAGTCTGCCTCCCCGCTGCGTTTGCGGATGTTCAAGCGCGTGGCGGCAACGGGATATCCGCTCTTCGCGATCGACTCGAGGAACTTCGCGATGGGCAACATCCCGGCGCGTTTGAGGTGAATGACCGTGTTGCGCTCCGTGTACCGCTTGCCGTGCGGCACATCCGGGTGATCGGCCGAGTCGGTCACCTGAAGTTTGTTCGCGGTTGCGTTCTGCTCGAGAAAGCCTGCGAGCGGCGGCGCCTTCTTCTGGTAGCGCGCCGCAATGGAGTTCTTGCGCTCTTGCCGTTCGCGGATCTGTGCGCGCGCGCCGTTGACCGCAGTGAGCGCCGTGCGGATCTCTTCGTTGGCGGCGCGCCTGCTCGAAACGAGCATGGAGAGACCGAGCGGGATGGCGGAGAGGAGCATCACGCCCGCCACGAAGACGGCGATGGTTGCGACACGCTGCTCGCGCGGGCTGAGCCCCCATCGCTCGAAGATCGGAATCACCATGTCATTTCCCTTCCGGTACGCTTGCTGCTGGGGATGCCGCAGGCGCGGCGGACGCAGATTTCTTTGCGCCGCCTTTGACGTCCTCGGGGCACTTGATGTCGAACTCGAGCTGATACTTCTGCGAGGTCCCTCCAACCTGCGCCGTGGTGCGCGTGATCTTCGAGTCGCTGAAGCATCGCTCGGCCGCCACCGCCGCTTGGATGGCCTGCGCATCCGGGATGCTGTCGACGATGCCGTGCACGACGACGTGTTGCTTCTGGATGTCGAGCTCCTCGATGTCGTGTGTCATCGACGAAGGAATGAGCTCCGAGAGTTTCACCATCACGTCGAAGGCGTCGGCATGTGGAAGCGGATCTTCGTCGTTGATTGCAGTTTGCATGGAGAGCAGCTCGCTCGCGTGCGCGGGATCGCTCGTCTCTTCGCCGAGGACCTCCTTGGTCACGGTGGCGAGCGCGGACTCGAGCACCGCCTTCTCCTTGGAGCGCGCGTAGAGCTGCGACCATGCCGAGAAGAGAAAGCTCACGACGATGACAGCCGCAATGCCGGCGAGCAGCGGAATCTTTTCCTTGATCCACGCGAAGCCTCGCTCGAACGCGAGCGGTCCTTTTCGCAAATTGAGGCCCATCGATCGCGGCCCCAGACCGAGCGCGAGTCCAATCGCCTTGGCAAAGCGGCCGGGCATCGCCGTGCTCTCCGGCAAGAGGCCTGGTGTCTCCATCGCGGGAAGTCCCAGCACCTCCACCGGAGCTTCGAGCGCAGTCGACAGAAATGCCTCTGCGCCGGACACGTACGCACCGCCGCCGCAGAGAAGGATGCGCCCGTGTACCTCGCCCCCTTGAGCGCGATGCGATGCAATCGTCGTTCGGAGCTCGCGTGCGAGTTTCGCCGCGGTGCCCGGGAGGCCCTTGGTGCCGACGCCGACGGTGCGCGCGAAGACCGGCTCGCCGTTGTTCATGATGAGCACGTCGCTCGACACGGTCCCGATGTCGACGACCGCGACCACGCCATCGGCGAGCACGGGCAGGAAAGGGAGCATATTCGCGATCGGAAATGCGCCGAGCCCGATGCGCTCGGGTTCCATCTGCATCGCGCCTTTGACGAGCTCGATGCGCGAGATGACGTCGGCTGTCTTCGCGACGCCGACGAGCACGGACAGCTCTTCGCCCTTCGTCTCTTTCAATGAGGGCAGTACGCGGTAGTCGAACACCGCCTCCGACAGATCGAACGGCAGCGCCGACTCGAGCTCGAACGGCAACACCTCGTCGATCTGCTTATGCGCGCTCTCGGGCAATCCAATCGTGCGCACCGTGGCACGCACGCCTTCGACCGATGCTGCAATGGCATCGGCGGATCCCAGGGCACCCAACGCGAGGTGCGCGGCTTGCGCGATCGCTGCGTCGAGCGCGCCCGCTTGCGCCACATCGACGCTCCCGAGTCCGACGAGCTGCACTTTGCGGTACGCCGTGCGAATGACGGCTGCTTTTACGGCCGTCGTACCGATGTCGATGCCCAACCAGATGCTCATGCGTTACTCCACGCGGTAGTAAATGATCTGTCCGCCGGTGCTGGGCTGCGTGGCAGCGGCAAGAGCGTTTTGCGATGTCGTCGTCGTTTGGGTGTTCGTCGTGGTGGACGGCGGCGTCGTCGTGCCCTGTGCACCTGTGAGGGGCGTCGATGCGGCGCTCAGATTGGGCGCGTTGCGGAAATCGACCACGGCTTGAATCATCACGCGCGTCTCGTGCCTGTATCCTTTTTTGATTCCGACTGCGTAAACCGAAAAGACCTTGCTTTCGGTCGTAATGCTGCTCATAAAATCCGAATTTGACTTGAACACCACGGGCTTCATTCCAATGGCCGTGAGCAGCGGGCCAATCTGCCCTTGCCCGGTCATGGCGGCCACGAAGTCCTTTGGTGAGCCGAAGAGCGGCGCCCCCATCGTGATCCCGCGCGCCATGGTCACGCCCGAAAGAAACATCGCTGCCTGATCGGGATTCACGCAAATGTCGGCGGTTGGTGCGCCCGCACACACGACGCCGAGAAGGGTTTGCGCATTTGCCGTATTCACGTTGACGGCGCCCTGACCCCAAACCGTCATCACGCGCTTTTTTGGATTCGTTGGATCTGGATCCACGAAGGTGGACCAAAAATCCTCGCTGATGCCGCGCACTCTGTGCAGCTCTTCGAGTGAGTCGTACGGAGCGTTCTTGCGGCGATAAGGAACTTTCAAAAGCTGGTACCACGCGTCCTCCACGCCAGCACTCTGTGCGGAGGATTGCGTCACGTCGCAGTTGAAGGCCTGCTCATCGGGATCTGCCCAGTCGATGATGGCCTGACATACCGAAAGTCGATCGTTGTATTGGCCAGTATCATCATGCTGCTCGAAGAGCGTCGAGTATTGGGTTGGCGTAATGAGCCCCATGATCTCTTTGGCGAGGCGGATATGCGCGATGTCGTTCGACGCGCCGAGATTCACGTTGATCTTCGCGTCCTCGTCGACGATGACGAGCTCCCAGCGCCCGCCAGGCATGCCGAGGTTCTTGCCGAGCGTGATGTCGACACCGACCGTCCGCGCAAAATCTTTGCTCGCTTCTTCGTCGTTGAAGGCACCGAGCAGGCGATCCGAGAACTCCCAAACGGGAAGTTGCGGCGGCGTCCTTTTCATGAGCTGAAAGAGTGGTGCGATGGCCTTGCGCAGCGTTGGCTCGCTCGCGACGAGCAAGCGCGCGAGGTTGACGGCGCTCCTCGCCATGTACTCGGCTTGCACTCCGTCGCGCTCGGCCGTTGCCGCCGCGAGTTCGGCGCTCGTCTCGTCCTGAAACTCCGCGAGCATCACGGTGAGAATGGCAATCGCACCCATCACCATGACGAGCGCAATCCCACGCTCTTTTTTGCGTCGCCGCTGCCGTGTACTCCTTCTGGTAGTACAAGTTGGGGCGTGTCTGCAAAGCGTCGCGAGCGCCGCGAGGCCGAGGCGGGCCCGAGGAGCCCGCGTAAGCGTACTTGTCGTACGTGCGCAGGCACCGCAGGGCCCAACGACGGCATCGCGGCGCGCAGCAGGTTTGCAGACACGCCCTCTCATCGTGGGATCCCGAAGGAAAGAGGTTGCTGCATCGGGATCATGAATTTGGTCTCGAAGACGAAGGGAGGGCTGTTTTTCACCCCCCTGAGCGCGAGCGACACGCGCACCTCCAGCGGCAGGCGATTCGTTTGCCCCGTGGTTTGCGTCGTGTCCCATGATTCGACCCATGTGCCGCTCACCGGATCGAGGTACTTCAGGTGGAACGACTCGACGTCTTCGGCGAGCACGTTGATCACACCTCCGCGCTTCGGATCTAGATCGATCGGTGTCTGCTCGCGGCGTACCAGATCCATCTTGTCTTCAATGTTTGGATCTTTGACGACGAAGTACCCAATCTCGCTCTGATCGGACTCCCGCGCATCCTTGATCATTCGCGTGTGCGCGAAGGCGCTGAAGTCGAGCCTGTCGAAGTTTGGTCCGCTCGTCGCAATGAACGCTGTCATGCGCGTGACGAGTGCGGGGAGCGCAGGGTTGTGTGCCGACAAGAATGTGCCCTGAATTTCGCGCGTGATGCGCGCCATCGCCTCACGACCCTGGCGCGCGCGATCGACACGCAAAGCTTCACCCTTTCGCCCGCGCGACAGCGAGTCGAACGCGCCATAGATGAGAAGAGAGATCATCGCGAGGATCCCAAGTGAGACCAAGATCTCGAGCAGGGTCATTCCGCGCGCAGAACCTGCTGCGCGCCGCGATCGACCGCTTTCAAGTTGACGTGAGGTTTGGAACCCCTCGGAGGTTGTTCCCGTCGTCTTTTGGCCGATTTGCGTCGCATCGCTTCGTTGCTCCTCCTCAAGCTGCACGAGCAGCTCTCGTCGGAGCGCCTTGCGCTGCTTGCAACTCAGCAAAAATACTCGGTCCACAACCTTCTCGGGGTCCCGGCGGGGCCGAGGAGCGGACCGGGAACAGCCTTCCCCGCCCGTGCGCAGGAAGGGCCGCTTCGGCCCTGACGAGCACGTGGCAAGGGGAAGGCAGCGCAGCGAGCGGAGCGCGCGCGCGGTTGGGGCACCAACTGACCGCACCGCAGGCCCCAACGACGAGATCACGTCAAATCGAAAGCGGTCGCGCGGTTTCATTTCGAGGTCCCCGTGGTCGACGTGCCTGTTGTCCCCGTGGCGGGCGCGAAGTCCATCACGCCGCCGTCTGGCAAGAGCGCGCTGCCCGCGAAGCCGCCGCTCTGGGGGTTGGTCACGTACTGCACCAACGCGAGCTCGCGATTGTTCACGCCCTCTTTCCACCTCACGGTGACGGTGGCGCGGCGAATGCTGGCTTCGAACATGGGTTTGATCGACGGATAGAGAAACCCCATCACCATCTGCATCAGGCCCGCAGCACCCGCACCGCCGCCGAACTGCTGTGTGATCTGCGTCCCAATGCCTGCGAGTCCCCCGTCCACATCGAGGTTCAGACCCGCTTCGCCGGCCGGATTTGCTGTCAGTGCGCCGAATGGTGAGGATGGCAGGGATGCATCGCCTCCAGGCATGATGAGCTCGCCGCCATCGCCGAGCGAATTGCCGCTCTGGAAATTCGGCATCTCCACCTTCTCGACGCGCGTGTCGCACGTGAAGCCCTCTCGCTTTTCGTCGTTGCAGCACGGCACGTCTTGATTGATCTCGTCGGTCAAAGAAAAACCGAAGGTCAACATCTTCTGTTCGAGCTCGGTCATCTTGCATCGACCGATCGACGAAGCGATGCCCATGTTCGCGGCGCTGCGGTTGCTCGCGGCCAAGCCTCCCTGTGCCGAAAGAATCACGGTGAGCGAGAGGCCCAAGATGGCAACGGCCACCATGACTTCGAGCAGCGAGAATCCTTTCGAGAGTGCATCTGGGATGTGTGTGCGCGATGTGGGGCAGGCACAGGGGCCTGCCCCTACAACCGCACGCGTAGGGGCGGCCCCCTGTGGCCGCCCTATATTTGGTACTCCCTCCGAGAGTACAGCGAAGACGCGCGGGAGGGGGCCTCTAAAAAACATCAAAATGCCCCCGGATCTTCACGCTCGGAGGCGGCCTTGTCGTCCGTTGGTTGCGCGAGTGCCACGGCTCCGTCCTTCACCGTGACCTTGCCGGTGAGTGGAGAGACGACCAGCGTGACCGTGTCCCGCTCGTCGTTCGAACGACCAACGCGCAACTGAATGGATGCGCGCTCGGTTTGCCCGCCCGGCCAAAAGTACAAGTACGCGCGGCCGGACGAGCGCGGCTCCGCATCGTGTGCAATCTGCACTTCACGAAACGTGATGCCGCGCTCGAGTGCCTTTTTGACTTTGCTGGGATCGCTCGAGACCAGACCCATCGGGTCGATTTGGTGAAAATTCGTTCTCGGTGCGGTGGGTCCCTTGACGATGCGGTCCGATTCGGCGCGCGCCTCCTTCTCGGCCATGGTGGCCGCTTCCGCACCGCCGGTGCCGGTCACATCTTTGGTTTGCACGAGGTGAGGCTGATCTCCTTCCTCGAGCCAAATCGCTGACTCCTCCATATCCATCACCAAGCGGATGCTCTTCGATGTCGACGTTGCGCGTGAGAACGCGACACGTACCGCACCCGCGATCATCGTGGACGAATGCCGGAGTCGTGCGGAGGCGAGCTGCCCCGAGCCCATCACGACCGCGCCCGTGATGAACGCCACGATCACGAGGACGATGAGCACTTCTACAAGTGTCATCGCTCTCGTCATCCCGGGGCGGCAGGCACCGCCCCGCATGCATGGCCCGCCCTTACGCATGATGATCCGGCGCGACTACTTTCCGCCGGCCGGCAGTTCGGGGATACGGATGTCGTCGGCGGTGTTCTCCTTCTTGTCCGGTCCCGCGCTGATCACGATGATGTCATCGTCGGCGCAGATGATCTTGTACTGCTGGTCCCATGGGTCGGTGCCCTTCGTTGCGTCGCTGATCATCTTCTTCTGTACGAGCTGCGCCATGGTCGGGCACTCGCCTGGGTAGTCGGCACGGTATTGTTCTGCCACCGGGCGAATCGTGCGCGCGTCGATTTGCGCCTGCTTGATTCGCGACTTCTCGAGCTGCGGAACTGCGACGACGGCGACGCCGCCCGCAATGAGTCCGATGATCGCGAGCACGATCAAGATCTCGATAAGGGTGACGCCGCGAGCGAGCGTGCGTGCGAGCTTTCTGTTCATATCTGCTTCTCCTTCATCGTCGTTTTACTCCACGCGATCGAGTCCGCCGGGGAGGCCGTCGGGTCCGTCGCTCGAAATCTCGAAGCTTGCAGGATCGCGCCTGCCCGGGCACGTGAGCCGGAGCGCGCGTCCCCACGCGTCGACGGGAATGTCTTGCACGTAGCCTTCGCTCACGAGCTCCCCGAGATCTTTCGGACATGCGCCGTTGTGATCGGCGCGGTAGGAAGTGACGGCGCGGTACGCGAGCGTGATGGATGCGCGCGTTGCGCGGATGCTGGCAGCTCTCTCTTCGCGCGAGCGAATCCAAAGAACGACGGCGAGCGCACAGATGGTCAGCACGACGAGGCGCACGCGGGCGCGGCCGAGCACGCCGAAGAGGCCCCGCCTCCGCTCCCACGGAAAGAAGACTTTGGATGGTTGCCGTCGCGACGCGATCATTTCCTTACTGCACGAAGTCGTTCATCTGAATGAGAGGCATGAGGATCGAAAACGCGATGAAGCCGACACCGCCGCCCATGAAGACGATGATGAGCGGTTCGAGGAGGCTCGTCATGGCTTGTACGCGCGTGTCGACTTGAGCGTCGTAAGCGCGCGCTACGTTCTCGAGCATCTGCTCGAGCTGTCCGGATTTTTCGCCGACCGCGACCATGTGCACCACGATGGGCGGAAACTCTCCGCTGCGTTTGAGCGGCCCCGCGATGGATTCGCCTTCGCGGATCGATCCCGCGGCCTCCTCGACAATCTTCGAGAGCCTCGCGTTGTCGAGAACGTGGCGCACGATGTCCATCGCCTTGAGAAGCGGCACGCCGCTCTTTAGCAGCGTCGCGAGCGTGCGCGAGAAACGCGAGACGGCGAGCATGCGGAAGACCGATCCGAAGAGCGGCAGCCGCAGCTTCTTGCCGTCCTTCCACAGTTGACCGGCCGGGGTGGCGAGGAATGCGACGAACCGCGCGATGAGGAAGCCTACGACGATGCCGATGACGATGCCGATTGCGTACGCAAACGTCGAGCTGACGAAGAAGAAGGACAAGATCAGCGCGATGGCGCTGGCGATGGACATCACGGTCCACACCGTCTTTTTCGGCGGCATGAGCGCCTTGCGCGTGAAAACGAGCGACGCCGTCGATGTCAGAAAACCGAGCATCTCGTTCGACGACAGCGCGTTCGACATGAAGATGAGAAGCGAGGTGTACCAGGGCAGCGCCCGATCGAGCGTCGCGTAGATGTTCGTCACTTTGGGCACGACGGTGACCATCATCATCGCCATGAGCAGCGAGCCAATGATCAGCATGAGGATCGGGTACGCGAGAGCGCCCGTGACCTTGCCGCGCAGCCGCGACTGGCTCTCCATGAAGTCTGCGAGGCGTTCCAGGACTTGCTCGAGCGTGCCCGAGGCCTCGCCGGCCGCGACCATGTTCACGTAGAGCGGCGGGAAGATGTGCCCGTGCGGCTCGAGCGCCTTCGCGAGGCTCGTGCCTTCGTTGAGGTTGTCGCGCACGATCGCGAGGACCTTTTTCAATTCCTCTTTTTCGACTTGCTCGGTGAGTGCCGACACGGCTTCGACGAGTGGAATGCCGGCGCCGACGAGCGTGGCAAGTTGCCGGGTCATCATCGCGACGTCGCCGACCGACACGCGCCGGAAGAAGCCGCCGAGATCGATCGACCGGCCCTTCTTCGCTCCGCCCTTCTCTTCGTTCACCTTCGTGAGAAGAACGCCTTCGCGTTTCAGCGACGCACGCAGAACCTTCGGGTTGTCCGCGTCACGGACGCCGGAAACCTGTTTTCCGTTCGCGACGAGAAGGCCACGGTATGCGTAGACGGCCATGGGATCACACCCGCACGTTGCGCACGCTGGTCGGGCGTTCGGGTTCGACCTCCATGTCGTCCTGCGTGGCGACGAGGACTTCCTCGACGCTCGTGAGACCTGCGAGGACCTTGCGCGCACCGTCGTCGCGAAGACTATCCATGCCGACCTCCAGCGCGGCGCGCTTGATGGTTTGTGCGTCGGCGCCTCTGAGCAGGAGCGGGCCGACGTTGTCGTCCATCATCAAGAGCTCGTAGATGCCGCGGCGACCGCTGAAGCCAGTCTGCGCGCACTTGTCACAGCCCTTCGGTCGGTAGATCGTGACGTGCGGACCGGGGTAGGCGTCGAGGACCTCGCTGTCGAGGTTCGCCGTGCGCGGGTAGTAGCGCGAGCTCGGGTTCGTTGCGCGCCGGCGCCGCGTAGCAGCGCGCTCGGGCGTGATGCCGAGCTCATCGAGGTCCGTGGGGCTCGCCTCGTACGCCTCTTTGCAATGCGGGCATAATACACGCACGAGGCGCTGGGCGAGGACGCCGATGACGGACGACCGCAGGAGGAACGGCTCGACCCCCATGTCGATCATACGCGTGAAGGCGCCGGCGGCGTCGTTCGTGTGGATCGTGGAGAGCACGAGGTGACCGGTGAGAGATGCGTTGATCGCGATCTCGACGGTCTCCTTGTCGCGGATCTCACCCACCATGACGACGTCGGGATCTTGGCGGAGGAACGCGCGCAGCGCGCTCGCGAACGTGAGCCCGATCTTCGGGTTGACGTGCACTTGGTGGATCTGCGGCAGCTCGTATTCGACCGGATCTTCCGCCGTGAGAATGTTGATATTTGGCTGGTTGATCCGGTTCAGGCACGCGTAGAGCGTCGTCGTTTTTCCGGAGCCCGTGGGACCGGTCACCAGAATGATGCCGTCGGGCCTGTGGATGAGGGCATCCATCAGCGCGTAGTCGCGCGGGCTGAAGCCGAGATCGGGCAGGTCGAGCATGACCGACGATTTGTTGAGCAGACGCATGACGATCCGCTCGTAGTGGCGACTCGTCGGGATGGTGCTCACGCGAATGTCGAAGCTCTTTCCGGCGATCTTCTTCGTGATGCGTCCGTCTTGCGGAAGGCGTTTCTCCGCGATGTTGAGCGCGCTCTCGATCTTGATGCGGCCGACGATGCTGTTCATGAACGCGCGCGGTGCACGGCGCGCGACGTAGAGCTCGCCGTCGATGCGGTAGCGAACGATGACTTCCTTCTCTTCCGGTTCGATGTGGATGTCGCTGGCGCGCTCCTTCATCGCTTGCAAAAAGAGAGAGTTGACCCAGCGGATGACCGGCGCCTCGTCGTCGGAGTCGAGGATGTCTCCACCAACGACCTCGTTTTCGTCGACGTGTCCCTCCTCACTTTCGAGCTCGCCGCCACCTGCCTCGCGCTCGTAGACGCGGTTGATGGCGTCGATGATCTTCTCCGACGGCGCAACGCTCACCTCGACGGGCTTGCCGAAAAGGACGCGCATCTCGTCGATCGCCGCGGTGTCGAACGGATCGCCCACGAGCACGTGGACCGCGCCGTCGTCTTCGTTCGTGATGAGCACGCGATGTGATTTCGCGAACGTGATCGGCAGGCGCGTGGCGAGCGCGGTCGAGATGCGATCGGGCTCGGGTCGCTCCACGTAAGGCAGCTCCGCTTCGGTGGCGAGTGCCTTGGCGATCCCCTCGTCGTCGAGCACGTTGCCGTCGACGAGCAAGTTGGCGAGATCGAGTCCCTTCTCTCGCTGCACCGCGTACAGCGCTTCGAGCCGCTCGGACGTTACGCCCGCGCGCCGCTGGAGAATTTCGCCGAGAAACCGTTGCTCCATGACAATGCTTACTTTTCGATCCTCTCGATGTTGCGAACGGCGGGATTGACGTTGACCGGAGGTGCTGCGCCGGCTGCGGGCGGCGCTCCGGCAGGAGCTCCTGCCGGGGCCGCGCCGGACGGCGTGCCGATCGTGCCTGACGAGCGAACTCCTTGCGGCATCTCGAGCGGCCTCTGCGGTTCGTGCGTTTTGCGCTCACGCGGTCTGGTGATCTCGTCGAGGCGCCTCTTCTCCTCGAGAGCGAAGTACGCTTGACGAATGTCTTCGACGAGACCGTTGGTGCGAGACCAATCCTTCGACGGCTTGAATTCCGACGTGTCGCTGAAGATGAAGTAGCGATCGAGGTACTCTTGTCGCTCTTGCATCTTGCGCTCGAAGATGGTGCGCAGATCCTGTTGGTTTCGGATGATGTACGGCGTCACGACGAGAATGAGATTGCGCTTTTCTTTGGTATCCGTGCGGTTGCGAAAGAGAGCACCGAGCACGGGGATGTCGCCGAGCACCGGGATCTTCGACTCCGCGCGCGACGTGACGTTGCGGATGAGACCGCCGATGACGACCGTCTGCTGATCGGCGACGACGAGTTTGGTGGTTGCCGTACGCTTGCTGATAGGGATGGCGCCGAGCGTTCCGCCGAGCGCCGCGCCTGCTTCGCTGATCTCTTCGGTCACCTCGAGGCGCACTTCGTTCGAGTCGTTGAGGTGCGGCTTGATCTTGATCTTCGTGCCAACGTCTTGGCGTGGCGCGCCGTACGAGCCGAAAGCGCCAAGACCGCCGAGAGCTCCGAGTGCCGACGCGCCGGCTGTTCCGGTCGCACCCGTCGTTGGGAATGCCGTCACCGCGTTCGTCTGGAGCGGGATGTTGTCACCCACGTTGATCTCGGCGTCCTCGTTGTCGAGCGCGAGGATGTGCGGTGTGCTGAGCAAATCGCTGTCGCCAGTCTGCGCGATGGCGTTGATGAGTGTGCCGAACGCCGGGATCGAGATGCCGGTGCCAAGTAAATTCTGCGAGCTGGAGAGGCCGGGTCCGCGGATCCCGAGCGCGAAACCCTGGAGTGTACTGGTATCGGCCGGCATTGGCAGAATCGTGTTCATGATCTGGTTGCCGCCGTAGACGAGCGTGTCTTTGGGATCGTTGACGGAGACTGCGTCTCCGCCATGGAAGCTCACGCCGAGTGTGTTGGACCGTTTGAGCTGCAGGTCCATGATGACGGCTTCGAGGAACACCTGGCGGCGCGCCTGATCGAGTTTGTCGATCACGGCGCGGAGCGAGGCGTAGTCGCGAAGCGATGACGTGACGACGATCGAGTTCGTCGCCTTGTCGGCCGAGACCTTCACGCCACCCTCGAAGATGCCCTGAGGAAGCGTACCGCCGCTCGTTGGTGTGCTGCCTCCTCCTCCCCCGCCTCGTCCACCGCCACCGCTGGGCGGCGCCGAGGTTGTCGTGCCCGCGCCGCCGACGATGTCGGTCAGCGTCTTGACGAGGTCGGTGGCATCCGCGTGCTGCAAAGCCAGCACGTGAATTTCTCCTTCACCCGACTGCGGAATGTCGATGCGTTTGATGAGTTCGAGAATGCGCAGGTACGCACGCTCGGTGGCCACGATGATGAGCGAGTTCGATCGATCGTCGGCGAGGACTTTCGCAACGTGGAGATCACCGACGGCTGGCGCCACGGCTGCAGTGCTGGGCGCGCCGGGCTTGCCGCCTACGGCGGGTGCGTTGGCTGCTTTCACATCGAAGAGATCGTTGATGCGCTTCTCCACCTCGCTCGCCGACGCGTAGTGAATGGGCTCGATGAAGATTTGATCGCCGGCCGAACCGACGTCGATTTCATCGAGGATCTGCGTCATCCGCCGGATGTTCGATCCGGTGTCGGTGATGATGAGCATGTTGCCCGGCCCGTAGACCGTGATGTCGCCTTCCTTCGCTTTGAACTTGCTGAGCACGCCCGCAGCGTCGTCGGCGCTGATGTGCCCGAGGCGATACAGGCGCGTGATGTAACGATCCTCGGCGGGCGCTCCTTGCGCGGTTCCATAGACGGGTGCACCACTGACCAGCGCGGCGCCCGTCTCCACGATCTTGAGAAATCGTCCATGAGGCACGACGGTGAGGCCGTTGGTCTCGAGGATCGAGAGAAAGGCTTGGTACGCCTCTGCAACGGTGACCTTCTGCGGTGAGTACACCGTTGCTTTGATGTTTTTCACCTTGCCGCCAAAGATGAATCGCTTGCCCGTGAGCTGCGAGATGACGCGAACGAGCTCGGACAGATCCGCGTCTTCGAGCGAGAACGCAACGCGATAGTTCGGGCTTCGCGGCTCGAATTCGAGGGCGCTCTCGAACTGCGAGAGGCCCGAGGTGTCGGCCTGGGCTTTGCCGCCCGGCGTCGTGGTGATCCCGGTCCCCTTGGCTGCTGCGCCGCCGGTCGTGCCCGCAGGCGGCGTGGCCGCATCGGGCGGGGGCGTTGCGGCAGGCGGAATGGGTGGCAGCGGCGCTGGGGCCGCAGCATCCGGCCCCGCGTCCGCATGCGGCAGCGCGCGAGGCAGGACGCGATCACGAAGCCGCGGTTGTGCGAGCGCCGCCGCCGAGAGCAGCAGAGGGGCCACCGCAAGAGAGAAAAAAGCAAGAGATCGCTTCATCGTCGTCCATCAAATGGAGAGGGGCTTCTTTGCTGGTGCATGCGACGTGGGTGCAGCGCTCCCGGACTCCGCGGCGGGCGTGAGGCGCGAGGTGACGAAGACGGCAACGGCGCTCAGCGTGCCGACGAATAGCACGCAAGCGGTGACTAGCAGAAGAACGGCGCGGAGCGTGCGCCGACCGAGTTCCCCATCGGAACCGCTTTCGCTTTGCCGCGATATCATCGTTGTGGACATATCCGTTTTGTTTTCGCTCATCGATCGCGGTCTCATTTGATGTTGTAATCGAGATTCATATTCTGGCCGTTGCGGTTGATTTGCACCGTTAGCTTGTCGGCCGTGCGCAATCGCGCATACGCTTCGAGTGCCTTCTCGGGACTTGCCATATCGAATCCGTTGATGGTCTGGAGTCGATCGCCGTTCAACATCCCGAGCGTGCCGAGCAGCGTATCCGGGCGCACGCCGAAGAGACGGATGCCGACGACTTTGCCGTTCTCTTGCTCCGGCACGATGCGCGCTTGGCGCATCAACTCCGACTGGTTCTCGAGGATCTTGTCGACGACGCCGCGATCGATGTTGAACTCCGTCGCGCTGATTTTCTGGATGCCTTTGGCAAGCGCGGGATCGAGCGGCGTAGCGCCTCCCCTTGGGGGCGGGGCTGCCTCGGGTGCAGGCGCAGCGGGCTTCGGCGGAGGATTTTCGGATTTGAAGAGCGGTGCCTGACAGCGAGAACCGCCGCCCTGCAACCACACGCGATCCCACCCGATGAATTCGACCTTCCTGCCGGAGACGTCGCCGCCTCGACGGCGCAAGATGCTCTTGTTGTTGTCGGCGCCGAACGCGGCGAATGACCAATCGGGATCGGCGGACGCTGCGATGATGAGCACCTTCACGCCGTCGCACGACGGCGCCGAAAACGGGTCCGTCGAATCGACTTCCTCCTCTGCGTTCTCGGTCGGCTCTGCCACCGATGGAGGGTGAAGCGGCCCCGTGACGTGATCGAACGGGTTTCGTGCGAGGATTGGTTCGGCGCTCTTGCTTTTGCCTGAGCCCGCCGCGGTGGGTGCGGTCTTCGAGACCGCGGGCGGCGTTGCAAGCGCCTTGTCGTCCGGCATCAGACCGACGCCGACGAGCTGCGTGACGGCCTGCGCATTCAGCAGTGCGGCCACCGCGATGAGCGGAAGCACGACGATCCAGAAGTTTTTCTTGAGGAGCTGATCGAAGGCCACGGGGATTCGCGCCTTGTCCTGCGAGCTGCATGCCACCAAGGCAGGGCGGAAATCCAGCGTCGTTTCCGTGGGAAAGACGGCGTTGCGTTCGCCACCTTGGCGGAACCGACTGCCTGCCAGCGCCTTCGCTGACAAAGTGACAATCCGCTTTCGATTTGCCGCGATCTCGTCGTTGGGGCCTGCGGTGCGTTCCTCAAAGCCAAAGCAGGCTATTCCGGTCCGCTCCTCGGCCCCGCCTCGACCTCGCGTCAACTTGAAAGCGGTCCAAGCCGTTTGCAGCGCGTTTGCGCTTGCCGGGTCATCCTTCCGTCTCGACGCCGTCGAGCTTTCGATAAATCGTGCGCGTCGAAATCCCGAGGAGCTGCGCTGCGAGCGATTTGTCGCCCTTCGTGTGCTTTAGCGTTTCTTTGATGACACGCAGCTCGATCTCTTCGAGCGGCGTGCCCACGGGGAACTCGAGTGCGCGCGGCGTCGCACCTTCGGCGCGCGTGATGATCTCGGGCAGATCGTGTTCGGTCAACGTGTCGCCGCGCGATAAGACGACCGCGCGCTCCATCACGTTTTCGAGCTCGCGCACGTTGCCGGGCCACGCGTAATCCATCATGCGTTCGAGGGCCGCGCGAGCGACGGCGAGGCGCGCTTTATTATTTTTCTTTGCGTAGAGACCGACGAAGTGATCGACCAGGAGAGGGATGTCTTCGCGGCGCGCGCGCAGCGGCGGCGCGGTCACCGCGATGACGTTGAGGCGGTAGTAAAAGTCTTCGCGAAAGCGGCCGGCTTGCACTTCGGCGAGCAAGTCGCGGTTGGTGGCCGCGACGATGCGAACGTCGGCCTTCACCGTGTTGCCGCCGAGCGGTTCGTATTCGCCTTCTTGCAAGACGCGAAGAAGCTTCACTTGCACTTGCGGTGACAGTTCGCCGATCTCGTCGAGAAACAGCGTGCCTCGCGTTGCCCTCGCAAATCTTCCCTCCTTCTTTGCGACCGCACCCGTGAACGCTCCGCGCTCGTGACCGAACAATTCGCTTTCGAGGATGGTTTCCGGGATCGCCGCGCAGTTGACGGCAACGAACGGTCCGTGCGCGCGCCCGCTGTGTTCATGAATGAAGCGTGCGATGAGCTCCTTGCCCGTGCCGCTCTCGCCCAAGACGAGCACGGTGGCCGTGCTCGGTGCCGCCTGTGACGCGACCTCGATGGCGTGCCGGAATGCAGGCGCGCTGCCGATGATTTCGCGCTTCGTCAGCATTTTGATTTCGTTTTTGAGCGAACGATTCTCTTCGAGCAAGCGCCCGCGCTCGGCAGCTTTGCGGATGCTCTTCACGATGGTCATGCGCTTCAGGGGCTTCTCGACGAAGTCGTAAGCGCCTTCGCGCATCGCGCTCACCGCGGCTTCCACCGAACCGTATGCGGTCATCAGCACGACTTCGACTTCCGGTTGCACCTGCTTGATGGCGCGCAATAGCTCGAGACCCGTGGTGCCCGGCATCATCAAGTCCGTCAGCACGACGTGCACGCGGTGGTTTCGAACCTGCTCGAGTGCGTGCTTTGCATCGTTTGCCGCGAGCACGCGCATATTCTCGCGAAGAAATATTTTCTGGAGCGACTCGACGTTCGACGGCTCGTCGTCGACCACGAGAACGGTGATCCCGTCATCCCCTTCAGGGCGCGGAGGCGGCAATCCTTCCATGTTTCACCCGCACGCCGGCACGCGGCCCATCAAGAGAGGACCGGGGGTTTCGGCGCAGGCGCCGTAACGGAACGCTGCTGCCACGCGATCCGCGAGCGCTTCACCCCGCGCGCGATCGCGGACGAAAAGGCGCGCGACGACTTGTCCCTTGTGCACTGCATCTCCGGGCTTCGCATCCATGGCAAGGCCAACTGCGTGATCCACGATTTGGTTGGCGCGCGTACGACCCGCACCCATCGCCACACTCGCAAGCCCGATCGCGCGCGCATTGACGCCGGTGACGAAACCACCCTGCGGCGCTTTGACCTCGACGACTTCTCTGGCCACTTCGAGGAGGGCAGGCTTGCTGACCACGCGCGCATCACCGCCTTGCGCTTCGATCATCTTCTCCATCACACGCGCCGCCGAGCCGTTCGCCATCACTTTGCGGAGCTTCGCCATTGCCTCGGTGAGATCTTTTGCCTTGTCGCCGAGTACGAGCATCTCCGCGCCGAGCATGAGCGTGCATTCTACAAGATCTGCCGGACCTCCACCATGCAGCACTTCGAGTGCTTCGCGGGTTTCGATGGCGTTGCCAACGGCAACACCGAGCGGCGCATCCATGCGCGTGAGCAACGCCACGACCTTCTTTCCGGCTCGCGTTCCAACGGCCACGAGCTTTTCAGCGAGCTCGCGGCCGCACATCTCGTTCTTCATGAATGCGCCATTTCCGACTTTCACATCGAGCACGAGGCCATCGATGCCTTCAGCGAGTTTCTTCGAAAGAATCGAAGCAACGATGAGCGGGATCGATTCGACGGTGGCCGTCACGTCGCGAAGCGCGTAGATGCGTCTGTCGGCGGGGGCGATCTCTTTTGTCTGCCCGATCATGCAAGTGCCTACGGTGCCGACCGTGCGCGCGAAGTCGTCCGCGGACAAGTCGGTGCGAAAGCCGGGGATGGCTTCGAGCTTGTCGAGCGTGCCACCGGTGTGTCCGAGGCCGCGGCCGCTGACCATGGGAACCGGCACGCCGCACGCGGCAACCAAGGGTGCCAGGCAAATCGAGACTTTGTCGCCAACCCCGCCGGTGGAATGCTTGTCAATCTTGATTCCGGGAATGCTGGTGAGATCGACCACGCTGCCGGAATGGAGCATGGCTTCTGTCAGTGCCACGGTCTCCGCGTCGTCGAGGCCGCGAAAGAAGACGGCCATGAGAAATGCCGTCATCTGGTAGTCGGGAAGCGTGCCGTCCGCGAAGGAAGCCATCAAATGGCGGATTTCAGCATCCGTGAGGGCTTCGCCATCACGCTTGGCCGCCAAGAGCTCCACGAGGGTCCGATTCATGAGAGCATGTTTACCAGCCTGCTGCGCAAATCGATGCGTCGGTTGGGCGCTGCGTTCCGTGCTCAAAGGCCTCAAAGCCTGTTCCGCGCGGTACTCGCGCTCCGCCCTAGCCTCGATTCGCTCGCAACGGCTGGTAAACACGCTTTGAGCTCTAACTGCGGAAACCCATGACCACGTCTTCGAGGCGATGGTCTTCACCGTGGTCCAGGAGACCTACGGCAAGGACGTTGAGTCGATTGGGTTGCGCGAGCATCTGGGCAAGCGACTTCAGCTCTTGGTGAGTCACGGCAGCATTTGCCGCAACGCGCGCCTCCGGTGTCTCGAATCGATCGAAGAGCAGACTGCATGCGTAGAAGCTCGCCAGATCTTCCGGCGAATCGAGCATTGCCCGAAGCTCCCATGCATTTCGCTTTCGAGCCTTTGCGAGCTCGCTCTCCGTGGGTCCGGACTGCGCAATATCGACGAGGATCTGCAAGATCTCGCGCGTGACGACAGAACTCCGTTCATGCCTGACGCCGGCGGCGAAGTCGAGCACGCCGTCATCTTCGTACCCGTCGAACGACGCGCCGACGTCGTAGCAGAGCCCCTTGTTGTCCACGATGCGATGGTAGAGGCGCGTGGACATCCCATCGTCGATGACGCGCATGAGCATATCCATGGCGGCGCGGGAATCCGACCGCTCGGACACGGCGCGGAAACACACGCGGAGCTCGGTTTGGCTCGAGACGTTCTCGACGATCTCGATGCGCGGCTTGTCCTGGGTGTGAACGGGTGCGTCCGCACCAAGGACATGGCCGCACGGCAGCTTGCCGAAATGCTTCTCCGCCAGAGTCATGGCCTCGTCCGGATCCACTGCACCTGCGAACGCGAGCACGCTGCTCGATGCCGTGTAATGCTGCGCATGGTGTGTGCTCAGCATGGCATGGTTGAAGGAGCGGACACGCTCTTCGTCGCCCGTGATGGTGAAGCCGAGTGGGTGGGTTGGGTAGATGAGCCGGCGTGAGAGGTTGTCGGCATCCACCTGGCGACCGTCATCGTCGAGATCTTCGAGGATCTCCTCGCATACGATTTCTTTTTCGATATCGATATCCGAAAACGTTGGATAAAGGAGAATCTCGCTGAAAAGCGCCGTTACCTCTGCGAGCGACTCGGGTGGCAGCGTGACGGAGAAGACGCCGAAATCGGTTTGCGTGGCGGCGTAAAGATAGCCGCCGAGGTTTTCGACGGCGAGGTTCACTTCGTGCGCATTCTTCAGCCGCGGAGTGCCGCGGTAGAGCATGTGCTCGAGGAAGTGCGACAGGCCGTTTGTTTTGCGCGTCTCGAAGCGCGAGCCCACCCGCACGTAAAGCGCAACGTGCGCGCGGTGAAGCCCTGACTGCGGAACGACAACGACGCGCAGACCATTCGAGAGGGTCGTCATGCGGAAGGGCTGCTCTCCGCATCGCTCATGAAGGATCTCGCTCACGTCCTTAGGGCCCCTCGTCCTCTTCTTGTGGCCCAGCGTCCGTCTTTGCGCCGAACATGTTGGCCTCGTCGACCTTTACCTCGCCTTTCGCAGCTTCGCGGAGGCGGCGAACATAGAACGCGAGGGCTTCGGCCTGCTTTGCGGCGAGCATGTCTGCCTTATACAGATCACGCTCTTTATCGAAATCGGCGCGCGTTGCCGGTGTCCGCTCTTTGAGCTTCACGACGACGAAGCCGTCGTCGCCGCGGATGGGATCGCTCACGTCCGAGGGCTTTGCGCGAAAAGCGAATTGGGTGACCGATTCTGCGGCTTCGCCCGACAAACCAGGAATTGGCGTGCCGCGACGGTTGAACGCGCTCGACGACAAGAATTGCGGTCGCTCCGGATCCGTGTCCGCGGATGGAGGTGCTTCGGGGGTTGCGGCTTGTCCTGCATCTGCGCCGGCTGCACCGGCATCGGCCGGGTTCGCCGTCGCAGCTTTGGGGGCAGGCGGTTTGAGGACACCGTATTGCGCGATCGCGGCTTTGACGGCGTCGTCGCCCGAGACACCACTCTTGATGTCATTGGCAATCTTTTGGGCGACTTGTTTGGAAAGTTCGAGCGAACGATTTTGCTTGTACGTCTTTGCGATATCGTCTTTCGACGCATCGTCGCGTTTGATGATGTGGTAGCCGAACTGCGTCTCGACGAGGTCTGCAACGAGCTCGCCGGGCTTGACCGAAGCAACGGCCTTCTGGAAAGGCGCGACGAAGTTCTCGACGGCCTCGCCGGGGTACTGGCCGCCGTTGTCCTTGCTGCCGGGATCCGCCGAAAACTCTTTGGCGAGTTTCGCGAAGTCTTCGCCCTTCTTCACGCGGTCGAGGATGTCCTCGGCTTTCTTCTTGGCCGCGGCCTTGTCTTCGTCTTTCGTGCCACCGAATGCAATGAGGATATGCCGAACCGGCACTTTCACTTGGGCAAGATTCACCTTGTCTTTTGCCCATGCGTCAATGTCCTTTGCGCTCTCGGCGATGGCGTACTTTTCGAGCCAGCTTCGGCGCACGACAACATAATTCACACTCGCATTCGTGCGTTCTTCGACATAACGATCGAACGCTTCGCTGTCCGCGACGCGCACGGGCACGCGCACGAGATCACGTACCTTCGCCGCAAGCAATTCACGGCTTTGCCACTCGCGAAACTCTTTTGGCGAGCGACCGGTGTATTGCTTCACGATGCGCTCGTACGTCTTCAGGTCGAACTGTTTGGTTTTTGGATCGGTGAAGGGCATCATGATGCGGCCGTCGTCGATTCCGAGGTTGCGTGAGAGCATCACGTTGTCGGATGGGACGCTCAGCCGAACGAGCCCGTGGAAAATGCTGTCCGTGATCTCGTCCTCGCTGACCGTGAGGCCGAGGCGCGCGGCGTCTTCGACGAGGAGCTCTCGTTCGATGAGACCTTCGAGCACGACGCGCGATGCAGTTGACTGTTTCATGCCGCCCGTCCCGCGCGCGAAGATGAGGCGGTAGGCTGCGCGATGGGCTTTCGGTTCGATGCACGAGCCCTTCACGCGCGCGACGCACGCCTCGTTGACGCTTCCGAGTTTCTTCCCCGCGCTCGGATTGAAACCGAGCACGAAAACGAGGACCATGCCGATGACGATGGCGCCGTAAACAATGGACGTGAGGCCCTTTTGCCGGAAAAAGTCGAGCATGTACGAGCCTGCCCATAACACGCTGCGCCCGCCTTTTCTATGCCAGCCGTCGCGAGCAAATCGATGCGTCGGTTGGGCGCTGCGCTCCGTGCTCAAAGGCCTTAAGCCTGTTCCGCCCGGTGCTCGCGCTCCGCCCTAGCCCGGATAATTCATGACGCGATTTCTGCAGACGGCCGAGACC